>NZ_JBFULV010000002.1:0-125207 GCF_054049715.1 Rhizobacter sp. P5_C2
GGCATCGCCTGCGGCAGCGGCAGCACCTCGCGCGGCGTGCGCCGGCGCAGCTGGTCGCCCAGCAGGCCCTGGCCGCCGCGCAGCAGCACGCGGCACAGCGTCATCAGCAGGCGGCGCTCGTCGTCGGGAAAGCGATCGCCGCGCAGCACGTAGATGCGGCCGCCGGCGGCCTGCGGGTCGGGGCCGGCACCGGCCTGCCGCACCATGTTCTCGATCGCGTGCTGCATGTCGTCGGAGTACGAGGTCGCGCGGTCGTTCAGCACCACGATGTCGACCTCGAACGAGCGCGCCTTCCAGAAGTGGTGGCCGCGCACCATCTGCTGCACCAGCGGCAGGTCGTCGTTCGAATCGATCGTCACCAGCAGGATCGGCCGGTCGCCCGAGATGCCGTAGCGCCACAGCGCGCGCTGCGACAGCTGGTTGCCGCGCATGAACTCGGTGCCGGGGCGGAACGCGGTGTCGGAGAACATCAGGTAGGCCGACAGCGACTGGAAGTGCGTCGCCTCCTCGCTGCCGACACCCAGCTGGTGCAGCTTGGCCTGCGCATACACCCACGAGCGCGAGATCTCGCGCTGCAGCGCGCTGAACGAGCCGAGGCGCTGCCAGGTGCGGCTCGCGCTCTCGCGGTCGGTGCCGAAGGCGAGCACAAAGGCGACGCGCGCCGACTGGCCCGGCTTCAGCTCGATGGTCTGGCGCAGGCACAGCACCGGGTCGAGCACCGCGCCGGTCGTCATCGCGAGGCCGCCCTGCTCGGTCATCGCGAGCGGTTCGCGCTTGCCGCGGCCGCGCCCGATCACCGTGCGGCGGTCGGTGTCGTACGACAGCGGGCCGGCCTGCGTGCCCTCGACCACCGCGCCGAGGATCGCTGTCGGCGACGACTCGTGCGACGCGCGCGGGCGCCGCGTGGCCAGCAACGCGCCGCGCGCCGCGTCGTACTCGGTCGTGATGAACAGGTTCGAGAAGGCCGGGTGCGCCATGTCGGCATTGCGCTGGTTCAGCACCACCTCGCCGAGCGCGCTCACCTCGATGCGGCGCACGCCGTGCCCTTCGTTGGTCAGCTTCAGCGTGCGGATCTCGGCGTCTTCCTGCTGCGCGACCACCACCTCCAGGCTGCTGCGGATGCCGTGCTGGCGCAGGTCGAACTGCGCGCGCGCCTCGGCGAACTCGACCGCCTGGTAATCGGGCTCGCTGAAGGTCGGCGCGAGCGTGGCGCCCCACAGCACGCCCGAATCGGCATCGCGCAGGTAGATGAACAGGCCGCAGTCGTCGAGCACGCGGTCCTCGCGCCAGCGCGTGATGTCGAGGTCGGCGCATTCGCTGTAGCCGGAGCCGCTGGCGGTCAGCGCGGTCGCGTAGCGGCCGTTCGACATCAGGTGCACGGCCGGCCGCCGCACGTCGGTGGCCTGCACGCGGCGCACGCGCTGCGTCGAGTGGCGGGCCAGCTTCTCGTGGCGCTCGGGCGCCGCGGTGCTGTCGCGCGCGATCACCACCGAGCCGGCCACCTGCTCCTGCAGCAGCAGGTCGAAGGCGTTCATCTCGGGCTCGCGGTGGAAGCGATCGGCCAGGCTGTCGGTCGTCAGCAGTTGCGTCAGCGCGAGCAGGCTCATCGCCTGGTGGTGCGCCATGTGGCTCTTGACGATGGCGCACTTCTCGTCTTCGCCGAGCCGCTCGGCGGTGAAGTCGATCGCTTCGTAGAAGCCGTGCGGACCGAGCGCGCCCAGCTTGGTCAGGGCCGCGAAGTTCTGCCGCACCTCGGCCGGCGCGAACGGCGCGGCCAGCGCGGTGGCATACGGCGCGACCACCAGCTGGCGGTCCATGCCGCGCTTCAGGCTCAACGCCGGTGCGCCGGACGGGCCGTACTGGTAGGTCAGCTCGACGTCGCGCACGTTGACGCCGGATTCGGAAATGCCCCAGGGCACGTTCTGCTCGCGGCCGTAGCGGATCTGCTCGGCGATCGCGTTGTGGCAGGTCTGGTGCAGCAGGCTGCCGGGCGGCGTCTTCATCACCAGCGCCGGCATCAGGTACTCGAACATCGAGCCCGACCACGAGATCAGCACCGGGCCGGCGGCCACCAGGCCCATGTGCCGGCCGAGCCGGAACCAGTGGTCGACCGGCACGTCGCCCTTGGCGGCGGCCAGGTAGCTGCCGAGCCGCGATTCGGAGGCCAGCAGGTCGTAGCGGCCTTCGTCGAGCTGGTGCTCGGCGACGCGGTAGCCGATCGAGAACAGCTTGCGCCGCGCATCGAACAGGAAGCCGAACTGCATGCCGCGCCAGGCCGCCTCGGCCTGCGCCGCGCAGGCGTCCAGGTCGGCGAGCCAGACCGCGGTGGCGGTACGCGCTTCGGCGCAGGCCTTCAGCGCGGCGGCCAGCAGCATCGCGGTGGCCGGCGCCTGGCCGTCGCGCTGCTGCGCGGCCTTCAGCGCCGCTTCGACCTCGATCAGGTGCACCGGCACGTCGCCGACGCAGGGCACCCGCGCGAGCAGCTTGCCGAGCGCGCCGGCGAACACCTCCGGCGCCTGCTGCTGCAGCGTGCTGAATGCCGCCTCGACCGCCCACGGGCAGTGGCGCTGCAGGTCGTCGAGGTGCGCGGCCAGCGCATGGCACAGCCGCGCCGCCTCGTCGACGACCGGCTTCAACGCGCCGGCGCCCTGCGTGGCGCCGTCGGCGCTGCCGAAGGCATAGGCCTCGAGCAGCTCCTTCAGGTGCAGCGCCAGTTGGGCGGCACCGGCGAGCGCGCGGCCGGCATCGGCCGGCGTCGCCGGATCGGCCTGCAGCAGCTTGGTGCCGAGGTCGGCGACCGCGCGATCGATCTCGGCCGGGCTGACGTTGCCGCGCGGCGCGCTGCCTTTGTCGCCGCGCGGGCCGCCGGCGCGCACGCTGCGCCACGCCGCCTGCAGCTCCAGGAAGCTGTCGCGCGGACCGGCCAGCCGCTCCGGCCCGACCACCGGGCGCTCGCGCTCTTCTTGCAGCGCGCGCGCGACGACGACGAGGTGGGCCGCGAGGTTGCCGCTGTCGACCGACGACACATAGCGCGGCTCCAGCGGCCGCAGGTACTGGGTCTCGTACCAGTTCAGCAGGTGGCCGTTGTAGGTCTCCAGCTTCGCCATGCTGCCGAGCGTCGCCTTCATGCGCGCGAGGAAATCGCCACCGGCCAGCCAGCCGAGGTCGCGCGCCCGCGTCAGCGCCAGCAGGTACAGCCCGATGTTGGTCGGCGAGGTGCGGTGCGCGACCACCTCTTCCGGCTCGTACTGCACGTTGTCGGGCGGCAGGTGGTTGTCGGCCGGGCCGACGTAGTCCTCGAAGAAGCGCCAGGTGCGGCGCGCCACGCGGCGGAACTCGCGCAGGTCGTGGTCGCCGGCCAGCCGGCCCGCCAGCAGCACCGGCGAGCTGATCGCGACCGCGATCACCGGCGCCAGCCACCAGACGGCCAGCAGCGGCGCCGCGGCGACGATCGCATCGCGGTTGAACAGCAGGATCAGCGCGCTCGACGCGATCAGCGGCAGCGTCGCGCTGCTGATGGCCCAGCTGAACTGCCGCAGCTGCCCGCCGGCGGCCGCCTTGGCCTGCGCGGCGGTGCGCCATTCGAGCATCTTGCGTTGCGAGACGAAGGTGCGCCAGATGGCCCGCACGATCGCATCCGCCATCACGCAGGCGCTCTGCGCGAGCAGCACCAGCTCGATCAGCGCATGGCCGGCCACATGGCCGAGCTCGCGCGTCAGCTGCACCGGCCGGTTGCTGCGCACGCCCTTCGGCACCGGCGCGAACAAGGCCGAGAACCAGCCCAGCAATCCCGGCAGGCTGATCGACGCCAGCACCAGCAGCAGCCACGCGAGCGGCTGCGCGGCCGGGTCGATGAAGGCCGCGACGACCAGCGCGAACGACGCGATCGGCAGCAGCGAGCGCCGCAGGTTGTCGAGCATCTTCCAGCGGTTCAGCGGCGACAGCGGCTCGGCGCGCACGCCCAGCAGCCACGGCAGCAGTTGCCAGTCGCCGCGCACCCAGCGGTGCGAGCGGGCCGCCGCGACCTCGGAGTGCGACGGCGAATCCTCGAAGAACGCGACGTCGCTGACCAGCGCGCAGCGCGCGAACGCGCTCTCGAACAGGTCGTGGCTGAGCAGCGCGTTCTCCGGCACCCGGCCCGACAGCGAGGTGTGGAAGGCCTGCAGGTCGTACAGCCCCTTGCCGGTGTAGGTGGCCTCGCCGAAGGTGTCCTGGTAGGTGTCGGAGATGGCGGCCGCGTAGGGGTCGACGCCGGCACCGTTCGAGAAGATCCAGCGGAACACCGAGTGGTCCTCGGCCTGCGGCAGCAGGAACGAGATGCGCGGCTGGAACAGCGCGTAGCCGCTCTCGACGCGACCGGTCTGCGGATCGATCTGCGGCCGGTTCAGCGGGTGGGCGGCGGTGCCGACCAGGCGTGCCACCGAGCCGACCGGCATGCGCGTGTCGGCATCGAGCGTGATCACGTAGCGCACGCCGCGCGGCACGCGCTCGGCGGTGCCGTCTTCGAAGACGTACGAGGTGCCGGGCTCGCCGAGCAGCAGGCGGTTGAATTCGTCGAGCTTGCCGCGCTTGCGCTCCCAGCCCATCCAGGCGCCTTCGTTCGCGTTCCAGCAGCGCGAGCGGTGGAACAGGTAGAAGCGGTCTTCGGCGCTCGCCGACGGCAGCGGATAGCGCAGGTTCAGCAGCGCCACCGCCTCGCGGGCCTGCGCGAGCAGCGCGGCATCGGTCTCGAGCGACTGGTCGGGCGCATCGCGCCAGTCGGTCAGCAGCCCGAAGCGCAGCTGGTCGTCGCGGTTCGACAGGTAGTGGCGCTCCAGCTCGCCGACCTGGTGGCCGACCTGGTCGAGCTGGGTCAGCATGGTCGGCACCACCACCATCGTCTTGCACTGCGGCGGCAGGCCCTGCGCGAACTCCAGGCGCGGCAACTGGGCCGGCTTGAACACCCGGCCGAGGATGCGGTTGATCAGCAGCACCGCGATTTCGGAGGCCGGCCAGACCGCCAGCAGGAAGATGATGAAGGCCGGCAGCGACACGTGCTGCTCCGCATAGCCGGCGCGGAAGCCCAGCACGGTGAACGCGAAGGTCAGCGCCAGCACCAGCGCGGCGTACAGCACCAGGCGGGTGTGCGGGATCGCGTCCTCGATGCGCCGCAGCGGGTTCGGCGTCAGGCCGATGCTGCGCTCCAGCTCGGGCCGGCGGTCGGACAGCAGCCAGCGGCCGATGTCGGCGTCCTCGCCCTCCTGGCCGGCCTCGTCGCCTTCGGCACGGCGGCGGCCGAAGCGGTCGACCACCAGCTCGGCGAGATCGGGCTCGGGCAGGCCGCCGCGCAGGCTCAGCCGCTCCAGCTGCAGCCGGTACAAGGCCTTCGAAGAGGGGTCCATGCGCGCGTAGACGCTGTTGCGCTGCAGCGCGCGGTCGACCAGCGAGGTCTTCGCGAAGATGTCGACCCAGTCGCTCAGCTCGATCGCCTTCACGCTGCGGAAGATGTTGCGCACCCGCACGTCGAGCATCGTGCGCACGACCAGGTCGTCTTCGATCGCGCCGGCTTGGTGGACGATGCCGACGCCTTCGGCATGCGCGCCGCCGGCGATGCTGGCCGGGTCGTCGTAGCGGCGGCGTTGCGCCAGCTGGCCGAGGTAGGCCTGGCGGAACACCGGCGACGCGTTCTTCAGGTCGGGCACGGCCGACGAGGCCTTCTGCGTCGGGCCGCGCGCGTTGCCGTTCGACGGCGTGAGCGCCGCATCGGACACCAGGTCGGCCGCATGCGCGCCGCGGTGGATCTCGAGGATCTGCTCGGCGCAGGCGCGCAGCTGGCGGATCAGCAGGAAGTTCAGGATCGGCGCGAGCAGCGCCAGCTCGCGCAGCATCAGCGGGTGCACCTTCTGGTACTCGACCAGCACGTGCACCAGTTCATCGGCCTCGAAGTCGAAATCGCAGGCCTCGAGGTAGAAGTGCGAGAACAGCTCGATGCGCGCGCGCGACGGGTGGCCGCCCGTCTGGTAGGCCGGCAGGCCGCGCACCGCCTTGTCGGGCAGCTGCTGCGTCAACGCGGTCTGGATGCGCTCGATGACGTAGAAGTTGTCGACCAGCCACTGCGCCGCCTGCGACAGCGAACGCTGCTCATCGGTGAAGGTCTCGATCTGTCGCACGCACGCGCGCAATTCTTCGGTCGCGCGCGTGAGCTCGCTCTTGAAGCGGGCACGCCGCACCGAGCGCGACGGGGCGTCCCAGCGCGAGAACGCGCCGGCGAACTCCTCGATTGCCGCCGGCAGCGCGAAATCGAACCCTTCGTAGACGGTGATCGAGGGATTCATCGGCCCACCCCCGAAGGCGCCATGCCGGGCACCGTCAATGTCGTTGCGCCCACGACAGGCTCGCCACCTGCGTGGACAGCCCGTCGCTGAACGACACCATGACCATGCTGATCACCAGGAACGGCACACCCACAGCCCACATCAACAGTCTTTTCATTCGCCACTCCCGTCGGCTCTTCGTGATTCCGAGATTCGGAAAACCTGGGGACGAGTCTAGGGAGAGCCCCTCGCCGGCACAGCCGGACGAGAGGGCCTTCGTCTGTCGGTGCTGTCCTACGCGAGACGCCGGCGACGCGCCTGTAGGCTGCCTCCTACATGCGCTCCCGCGCTCTTCCGTCAGGGGCGGCGTTGCCTGATTCATACAATCGAGCGCATGTCTGTCGACGTCCTCGCGGCTCTTCCCGTCACGTTTCCCGCGGAGATGGCAAGATCCGTGACCTTTGCAGGCAGGTCCTTTCCGCGCGTGCCTCGCCTGTTGAAGAAAAATCCAGAAGTCGGGACATGCTGAAAACCTACATCGTCGAAGACAGCCCGGTGATCCGCGAGAACCTGATCGCGGCGCTCGAGGAACTGGTGGCCGTCGAGGTCGTCGGCACGGCCGACAACGAGGCCGCCGCGCTGTACTGGCTGAAGCAGCCACGCAACGGCTGCGACCTGGTGATCGTCGACATCTTCCTGAAGAGCGGGTCGGGCCTCGGCGTGCTGTCGGCCAGTACCGACCTGCCGGAGTCGACCAAGCTCGTCGTGCTCAGCAACTACGCGACCCCCGACATGCGGCGCAAGTGCCTGGAGCTCGGTGCGGACAAGGTGTTCGACAAGTCGAACGAGATCGATGCGCTGATCGGCTACTGCCAGCGGCTGGCCTCGGGCGAGGCCGCGAATTCGAGTTCGGGGAGCTTGTAGCGCTCCCTTTGAACCGGCCTCGTGGCTACTGGATCAGGCCGTTCTTCAGCGCGTAGTAGGTCAGGTCGCTGTTCGACTCGAGCTTCATCTTTTCCATCACGCGGGTGCGGTAGGTGCTGACGGTCTTGACGCTCAGCGACAGGCTGTCCGCCATGTGGCCGATGGTCTCGCCCTTCGACAGCCGCAGGAAAACCTGGAACTCGCGCTCGGAAAGCTGCTCATGCAACGGACGGTTCGCGTTGCCGCCGAGGTTGTTGGCCAGCAGTTCGGCGACGGCCGGGGTGATGTACTTGCGCCCGCGGGCGACGGTGCGGATCGCGGTGACGATCTCTTCGGGATCGCACTCCTTGTTCAGGTAACCGCTCGCGCCCTGGCGCAGCAAGGTGGTGGCGTAGTGCTCTTCCGGAAAACCGCTGAGGATGAGGATCGGCAGGTCGGGCTCGCGGGCGCGGATCGCGGCCAGCGCGTCGACGCCGCTCTGCTGCGGCATCGACAGGTCCATGACCAGCACGTCGATCTGTTCCTTGCGCACGATGTCGAGGGCTTCGCGGCCATTGGAAGCTTCGGCAACGACCTGCAGATCGACTTGCTCCGCGAGATACTGGCGCAGACCGGCGCGCACGAGCGCGTGGTCATCAACGATGGCAATCTTGATCATGAGCGACTGTCCCCTGTGGTTGGACTCCGATCGATTCTAGAGGCACACAGAAAAATCGCATGAAGAACTTCTTTCACCGATTCAAGCGCAGTGCCTTCACGTTCCCGCTCGCGGTGGTGACCGCGCTGACGCTGATGGGCATCAGCGAGACCGCGTACCGCACCTCGGTGGACGCCCTCGATCGCCTGGGCGAAATGGGCATGGCCCGCACCAGCAACATGGTGCTGCTGCGCCAGGTGCTCGATGCCGAGAACGGCCAGCGCGGCTACCTGATCACCGGCCGCCCCGAGTACCTGAAGCCCTACCGCTCGTCGATGGCGAACATCGGCGAGACGCTGCGCACGCTCGGCGAGTACTACGCGCACGAGCCCGACCGCGTCGCCGATTTCACCGTGCTCGCGACGCTGGTCAGCCGCAAGGTTTCCGAGATGGACACCACGGTGCAGCTGCGTGCCGACGGGCGCGACGAGGCCTGGCGCGCGGTCATCGAGACCGACATCGGGCGCGAGCAGATGGAGAGCATCCGCCTCGCCTCCGAGCGCCTGGTGACGCGCGAATCGAAGCTGATCGCGGCGCGCCGCGACGAGGTCTACCAGACGCTGCTGCTGAGCCGGCTCGGCGTGAACGCGATGACGGCGCTGAGCGTGCTGGCCTTCTTCATGTACCTGCGCCAGTCGAACACGCTCGAGAAGGAGCGGGTGCACAAGAAGGAGGCGCTGCAGGCCGAGCGCGACCTGCTGGAGGTGCAGGTGACGGCGCGCACCGCGCAGCTGACCGAGCTGGCGCAGCATCTGCAGACCGCCCGCGAGGACGAACGCAGCCGGCTCGCGCGCGACCTGCACGACGAGCTGGGCGCGCTGCTGACGGCGGCCAAGCTCGACGTGGCGCGCCTGAAGTCGCGCATCACGATCCACACGCCCGACATCACCGAGCGGCTGGTGCACCTGAACGACACGCTGAACGAAGGCATCGCGCTGAAGCGCCGCATCATCGAAGACCTGCGGCCGTCGTCGCTGAGCAACCTGGGGCTGCTGGCGGCGCTGGAGATCCTGGGCCGCGAATTCGCCGAGCGTTCGGGCGTCAAGGTGGTCAGCGATCTCGCGCCGGTGTCGCTGAAGCCGTCGGGCGAGCTGACGGTGTACCGCCTCGTGCAAGAGGCGCTGACCAATGTCGCGAAATACGCACAGGCGCGCCAGGTCGTCGTGACGCTGAAGGCGCGCGGCGCGCTGGCCGAGGTCGACGTGCACGACAACGGCACCGGCTTCGACACGCAGGTCGCGAGGCCGTCCAGCCACGGGCTGCTGGGCATGCGCTACCGCGTCGAGGCGGAGGGCGGGCGCATGGCCATCCAGTCGACGCCGGGCAGCGGCACGCGCATCCAGGCCACCCTGCCGCAAATCTGATCCGACGGGTGCTGCGAGGGCGGGGCCGAGCATCGTCGGCCCCCTCCTACAGCGCATCGGCTCGCCGTCCCATTCCTCGCGCGTGCCCTCGCTCCTAGAGTCGGTCCATCGTCAACCACTCATACCGAAGGAGCCAGGAATGCTGTACTACGCCGTCGTGTTCTTCATCATCGCGCTGATCGCCGCCCTGTTCGGCTTCGGTGGCATCGCGGCCAGTGCCGCCGGCATCGCGAAGATCCTCTTCATCATCTTCGCGATCATGGCCGTTGCCGCCTTCCTGTTCGGCCTCATCAAGCGCGGCACCTAGGCACGCCTTGCGGCGAGGCTGCGCCTCGCCTAACTTAGTTATCCCACACACCACATTCAAGGAAACAACCATGAGCACGTCCACCTTCAAGACCGACAACCTCAGCACCCAGGCGAGCGACACCGTCAACCGCCTGGCCGATTCGGCCGACAGCGCGGTCAAGAGCACGCGCCGTGTTGCCAACACCGCGCTCGACAGCGCCGAAACCGCGATCGGGGAAGCCCGTGACACGGCCGAACCGACGATTGCCCGCCTGGCCGGCCAGGCCGAAGCGCTGGCGCGCCGCGGTGTCGATGCGGTCAAGGACACCGCGACGCACGTGCGCGAGCGCGCCGCCTCGGTCGGCGACGCCACCGTGCGCTACGTGAAGGACGAACCCGTCAAGTCGGTGCTGATCGCCGCGGCGACCGGTGCTGCGCTGATGGGCCTGCTCGCGTTGATCCAAAGCGCGCGCCGCAACAACCAGCAGTGATCCCCGCCGTGGGCGCCGGGCAACCCGGTCGTACGGCGCACCACGCCGCGACCGGGTTTGTCGCGTCCGCATCCCGTCCACCGCTGTAGCTCTCTTCCGGTGCCTGCCATGATCCATCCGCTGATCAAGCTCGTCGCGACCCGGCCCGAACTGGTTGCCGATCACCTGAGCGCCTATGCCGCGCTGATCGGCAGCGAAGCGCGCCAGGCGCAAAGCCGCTGGACGGTCCGCTTGCTGCTCACCGCGCTCGCGCTGTGCTGCGTCGGCGTGACGGCGGTGCTCGCAGGGGTTGCGCTGATGCTGTGGGCCGTGACGCCCTCGCTGCAGGCCGACACGGTGTGGGCGCTGTGGGCTGCGCCGGCGGTGCCGGCGGTGGTCGCGGTGGTGGCCGGCGTGATCGCACGGCGGCCTGCTGCCGAGCCCGCGTTCGCTGCGGTGCAACAACAGTTCGAGGCCGATGCGCGCATGCTCGGCGAGGTGGGCGCGACATGACCCACGTCGAAGAAGGCCAGCTCGACCCGGGCCTGCCGGCCATCGTGCCGACGCGGGCGTTGAGCCCGAAGGAACGGCTCGCGGCTTCGCGCGAATCGATCCGCCATGCGCTCGTGAAGGCGAGTGCGCCGCGCGATCCGGATGCCCCCAGTGCACCGCAGGAACCCGGCTGGCTCGGCACGCTGGGCGACGCGCTGTCGGACCTGCCCGCCGCCGCGATCGCTGTGCGCTGGCTGCGCCGCTGGTGGGCCGGCCATCCGTGGCGCACCACCTTCGAGTTCGCACGCGACGCCGGCCAGGAGCTGGCCGGGCCGTTGGCGAAGCGGCACCCGTGGTGGCTGCTGGCCGGTGCATTCGTCGGCGGCATGCTGTTGACCCGCGCGAAGCCATGGCGCTGGATCTCGGGCGGGGCGTTGTTGGCGGGTGTGCTGCCGCGACTCGACCTGGCGTCGATCATCAGCTGGGTCAACCTCGCGATCGCGGACTTCACGCGGCCGGCGGCCTCCGCATCGACACCGGCACCCACAACAGCACCGCCTGCAGAACCGTCCAGACCATCGCCGACGGTTCAACCATCGACCGTGCCAGGCACCGACTTCACCGTGCACTGAGCAGTCGACATTTCTTCTCGAAGCGCGCCCACGGGCGCGCTTCTTTTTGCCGATCGCAACACACGCTTTCAACCCATCGGATCGGCAAAGCATTCCGTCCTACACGCGCTCACGCCAGCGTCCGATGGATCGACTCAGGGGCCGCCCATAGAGTTGCGTCATCGAATATCCACCGCGCACCAAGGAGAACGACATGCTGAAGTGGGCCATCATTTTTGCCGCCATCGCGCTCGTCGCGGGCGTGTTCGGATTCACCGGCATCGCCGCCGGCGCAGCAGGCATCGCGAAGTTCCTGTTCGTGCTGTTCCTGGTGCTGTTCGTCGCCGTCGTCCTGATCGGATTGCTGGGCGCGAAAGCGATCAGCAACAAGTGATGTTCATGTTTTATTGAACGAGATTCCGCGACACGGGCCCGCACGGGTGGGGGCCTGATGTTCACCTTCCTGCCGACCACCTGCACCACAACGTTTACACACTGAAGGAGAACCACATGTTTGTTCGCAACACCCTCGCCGCCATCGTGTCCGCCGTCGCCCTGCTGTCCGCCACCGGCTGCGCCGTGACGCGCGATCAATCGACCGTGGGCGCCTACGTCGACGACGCCGCCATCACCACCGCGGTGAAGGCCAAGTACGTCGGCAACAAGGAAGTCGATGCCTCGTCGATCAGCGTCGAGACGCTGAACGGCACCGTGCAGCTGTCGGGCTTCGCGAAGAGCGCGAGCGAGAAGAGCACCGCCGAATCGATCGCCCGCAACGTCAACGGCGTGAAGTCGGTCAAGAACGACATCCTGATCCGTCCGTAATCCTCACGACCCTCACGGCTCGTCCGTGTGAAGGCGCACCACCCTGCGGGGTCGTGCGCCTTGCGGCGTTGAGGACAGGGCGCTCGGTGCGCCGTCTTCACACACGATGTCCCTCTCCGGCACCTTGACGCCCGCGGCGAAACCTTCCGTCGAGGCCGTGCGCGACAGTGTCGCATCGCCGGTCGACGAGACCGTGTCCCCGCTCGACGACGGGGGCCCCGGGCCGTTGCCGCGCTCGGCCCCTGCGGCCACGGTGATCGCGACGGTCGCGGTGATCGGCGCGCTGTGGTGGGGCCAGCGCTTCCTGGTGCCGGTGGTGGCCGGCCTGATGCTCGCGATGCTGGTCGCGCCGGTCGTGGCCGGCCTGCGCCACCTGCTGCGGAGCCAGATCCTCGCGGTGCTGCTGTCGCTGGTGCTGTTCCTCGCGCTCGCCGCGCTCGCGTCGATGGCCTTCGGCGGCAAGCTGCTGCGCATGGTGGACCGCAGCCCCGAGATCATCCGCATGGTGGCCGAGCGCATCACGCCGACCGAGGCCGACGACGATTCGGTGCTCAAGCGTTCACGCGATGCGCTGCAGGAACTGGACCGCGCGGCCCAGGGCATGGCCAACGGCGCGCCGCCGCCGAAGCCGTCGCGCCAGAAGCTGATCCCCGCGGCCCCGGCGCACACGCTGACCGAGTCCGTCACGCTGTGGATGCGCGACACCGCGCTGAACGGCTCGTCGATCCTGATGAAGTTCACCGGCGACCTGACGATCATCGTGTTCGTCGCGTTCTTCGTGCTGAGCGGCGGCAGCCCGCTCGCCGGCCGCTTCATCGACCTGTGGGGCGGTCGCTCGCAGTCGCGCACGCGCGCCTGCCGCGCGCTGCACGAATGCTCGCGCCAGATCCGCATCTACGTGGGCGTGCTGCTGGTCACCAACCTGCTGATCGGCCTGGCGGTGTGGGCCGGGTTCGCGTGGGGCGAGATTCCCGACGCGGCGATGTGGGGCGTGACGGCCGCGGTGCTGCACGTCGTGCCCTACGTGGGCATGGGCATCCTGACGGCGTTCGGCGCGGCCGAGGCCTTTCTGGCGCACGGCACAGCCGGCGCGGCGATCGGCACGGCGGCCTACCTGGTGGTGGTGTCGACGTTGATCGGCACCGCGGTCGCGGCCTGGCTGCAGAGCCGCGCCGCGCGGATGAATGCCGCCGCGGTGTTCATCGGGCTGGTGTTCTGGGGCGCGCTGTGGGGCGTGTGGGGCCTGTTCCTCGGCCCGGGGCTGATCGTCGTGATGAAGGTCGTCGCCGAACATTCGCGCTCCGCCACGCGACTCGCGCGCCTGATGGAAGGCTGACCGGCATGGCGCAGGGCGAGGCCACCGACACCCCGGGGCTCGTCGCCCGCCTCTGGCACCGCATGGTCGCGAGTGCGCCGGGGCGCGTCGTCTCGCTGGCGGTGCGGGCCATCAACCGCTTCATCGAATGCCACGGCGCGCGCCAGGGGGCGGCGGTCGCGTTCTATGCGGCGTTCTCGATGGCGCCGCTGCTCGTCGTCGTGACGAGCCTGCTGGTGTGGCTGCTCGGCGACCAGAGCGCGAACGCGACGATGGTCGACGCGGTCGGCCGGCTGCTCGGCCCGAGCGAGGCCCGCACGCTGGCCGACCTGCTGGCCAGCGCGCCGAGCGCGGCAACGCGGCTGCTGTCGCGCGAGCGGGCCGGCGGGTTCGCCGTCGCGGCGCCGGTGATCGCGGTGGTGACGATGCTGGTCGGCGCGGTCGGCGTGTTCGTCGAGTTGCGCGCGTCGCTGCAGGAGATGTTGGGGGCGCCGCCCGAGCGCGGCTCGCTGTGGCGGCTGGTGCAGATCCGCCTGCTGTCGATGGGCGTGCTGCTCGGCTGCGGCTTCCTGCTCGCGGTCGCGATGGTGCTGCAGGCGGTCGCGCTGCTGGCGATCCGCTGGGTGGTCGACCAGACCGATGCGCTCGGTCCCGCGCTCGGGCCGCTGCTGCAGTCGGTGGAGTTGCTGTGGTCGTGGCTGGTGATGACGACGCTGTTCTCGCTGCTGATGGTGTGGCTGCCCGATGCGCACCTGCGCGCGCGCCATGCTTTCATCGGCGCGGCGGTGGCGGCGGTGCTGTTCCTGGCGGGGCGCTACGGCATCAATGCGTACATCGCCGGCACCGCGCTGCGCTCGACGCTGGGCGCCGCCGGGTCGTTCGCAGCGCTGCTGGTGTGGATCTACTGGTCGTGCCAGATCTTCTTGCTGGGGGCGGCGCTGGCGGTGGAGATCGGGGCGCATGAGCGGGTGCCCTCGGCAGTCGAGTGAGTTCGCGCAGGCCGAGTGCAGCGACATCAGATGCGCATGTTGGCCGAAGTCACCTGGATCAGTTTCCTGGCCGTATCGACCGTCACGTCACGCGGCAGATTGCGCTCTTCCAAGGCGACCACGAGCGTTTTCACCCGCCATTGATCCGCTTCGACTTTCTCGGCCTGGCGCCGCTGGTTGTCGAGGAGCAGTTTCCGAATGGCACCGCGCTTGGTCTGCCGGTGGGGCAGCGACGCCTCGTCGCTGAAGGGAGGAAGGTGGCAGAGGTGCAACGTGTCTTTCATGTTCCACAGGCACGCGACCAGCTCGTCGCTCCCGCACACGGCACGAGGCAATACGAGCTTCAGCAGCGACTCGTTCTGCGCGAGTCCTTTCAGGAATGCCTTCAGCTCCGGCCCCCAGCACAGTGGATTCGAGTCGAGATTGAGGTACTCCAGTGCATGCCACCGCAAGGCCGATGAGATCAGCGTCAGGTGAGTCCCCGGAAGAAGCGTGGCGCCGATGTCGAGACACTTCAGGCTGACATTCCTCTCCAGGGCTTCCATCAAGCCGTCGAACGCTGCTGCGTTTGCGCCGAGTGTCCCCTGCCCGCTCAGCGTCAAGGTGTGCAGCGTCCGCGTGCGTGTCAAGAATCTGGCAATCGCCCCAATGTGATGGGCCTGCAATGGAAACCGGCCTCGTTCGTTCACCACGTCCACGCCACCGAGGCAGAGGCGGCGCAACGATGTGTTGTGCTGCATCTGCTCGAAAAGAATCCCCATCGTCGCAAATGTCGCCCCCGTCAGATCAAGCTCCCTCACCCGGCATGTCGGATGGCCGATGGCATGCGCGAGTGTCTCGACGTCTTCCTCGTCGAGCCGCGCTCCTTGCAGAAGCAAGCGCGTGATGCACTGCGAGCGCAGCAATGCGTCGAATGCATCCGGCGTCATTTCATGCAGACACTTCATCATCGGTGACGGTGGGCGAATGGACAGATCGCACGCATCGCCCCGCAGCCGGTTCTGATCAAACCGGTTTTGCTCCAGCTTCACTCGCACGTCATGGGCTCGCGAAGAGCAGGCCTGTGGCGGCCTGCCAGGAGTGTTGTAGGGTTCCAGCACCGTCAACGTCGTGTTCTTTTCCAGCATGCGCAGAATCCGCGAATCGAAATCGTCTTGCATCGTTTCAGGACACGGCAGCACCAGGTGCGTCAATGATTGATTCGCGAAAAGAGCATTCATGAATCCGTCAGCCCCCGCATCGCTCCAACACAAATCGTTGTCGCCGAGCCCAAGGTACTTCAACTGTCCATGAGCCTTCAGCGCCGCTGCGAGATGGCCAAGCTGCTCGTTGCCCAGGCAGGTGCCACCAAGTTCAAGCCATTCGAGGTTCTTGTTCTGGCCCAGGGCCGAACAGAACTTCGCGAAGGCGGCCGATTCCCGGACACCCACGAGATCCACCCCCCGCAGATCAAGATGCGTCAGTGATTTGCTTGCGACGACGTCGACCAGCGCGTTGACATGGAAATAAGTCATCAGGTTTGCCGGAAGGCGGGCATTTGCGAGTTTCAACGCGGTCAATGTCTCGTTCTCCGCCACGCCCCGCAAGACGGTCAGCGGCAGCGCCGAACCTGAAAGATCGAGTTCGCGCAGAGGACAACTCGCGTGCTCGAGCAATGCTCGAAGAGCCATTCCGCGCTGTCCATTGAGTCGCTGGCCACGAAGGTCCAGGCAAGTGACCTTGTCGTGCTCGAACAGTTTCAGAAGCGCGGCAACGGCCTTGTCAGGCCCCTGACCCAGCGTCCAAAGAATCCTTGACGTGAAGCGCCCCGCCGACAGCGCAGCGACATCGTGTCGGCGAGGGTGAGGTTTGAGCTCGCTTCGTTTGGGAACGGAGGTCTTTTCCATGGAAGGCTCGACGAGAAGAATGAAGGAGCTTGGTCACAGCTCGGCCTCGATCGTTCCCGCCATGCCTCAGGAAACTGTTCAACGCCTGTCAGGCAGGACGCCCCGCAGCAATCCACGCCTCGGTGGCGCCCATCGTCACGCGGTAACGCGCACAGTTGAACGCTTCGAGCTTGCGCAGTTCTTCTCGCAACAGGGGCGCGAAGCCCGGTGCCTTGTCGTTGCCGAGTTGCAGCGCCTCGGTCGCATCGGCCAGCGTCTTGCGATCGCGCACGATCAAGCCGATCGCCTCGTTGAGGGCTTCGCGGTATCGCAAGCGAAGCGGATCCGGTGTGCTCATCGCCTCCAGCACCACCGCGTACTTCGCGCAGGAGCGGCGATAGGTCCAGTCGAACAGGTCGACGGCCAGCGACACGTCCTGCCGCTCATAGACGCCCACCATCGCCTCGGCGTAGTGGCCTCGGTCGACGTCGAGGAACGCCAGTGGTGCGCGGTTGTAGAGCATCAGCGGGATATTGGCCGCCAACCGGCTGGTGCGCTTGTTGCCATCCTCGAACGGCTGCAGGTAGGCGATGTTGACCCACAGGAAGAAGGCCGCTTCGATCGGGTTCTTGATGACGCGCGCCGTGTCGAGAATGCGCTCCAGCATCTCGGACAGCAGCGACGGAACCTGCGATGGGAAGTACACGGTGTCGCTGATGTTGACGACCTTGCGGCGGATCGCGCCAAGGCCGTCGCTGTCGACCAGCAGGTCGCGCATCAGCACCGCATGGAGGTTGCGCACGATGCCCATCGAGAGCCCCTGCTCCGGAACCGCATCGACCATGAACTCGATCGCGTTCTTGTGGTTCAGCAGCATCACGGCGTCGTTGTCGTCGCCCGTCAATCCACTCTTGAACAGCTCTTCGGTATCGAGGCGTGAGTAGCGGTTGCCCTCCAGGCGCGACGACGACCACGAGAGGTCGATCAGCAGTTGCTCGAGCACCTTGCACGCATAGGTGCCTGCCGGCTGCTGGCCTTGCATGCGGCCGAGTTCGGCCAACTCCTTCGCGAGAGCGGGCGGCAGCATCGCGCTGTCGTTGGGGCGGTAGTCCTCGACGAACCCGCGGCGGTAGGTCACCGGCGATCGCGCGCCCAGCGGTTGCTGCAGCTCTGCGCGCAACGCCAGCGCTGCGGCCGACCACCGAGGCTGCAGCGCGGCCCGCTGGTACGGCGGCGGTGCCGGCGCGCTCACCCTCATCGGACCCGGCAAGCGGTAGCGCGTGGCGCGGGCCTGGCCCTCCCTGACGAGCTCACCCGAGGACCAGAGCCGCCCGAGCAGGCGCTTGACGGTCATCGCACCCGCACCGCTGCGCTCGATCAGCTGCGAGGAACTGACCTCGTCGACACCCTCATCGCGCAGGCGCGCGATCAGCTCCAGCAAACGGCGGTCATCAATTCCAGGCATGAGGTCCGATCTGAACGATTTGGTCCGATTATGACGAGATCAGACCAATCAGATCAAAAAAAAAGGCCCGCAGTGCGGGCCCTTTGTCATCCGGTCAGCCGCGATCAGCGGCTGAAGCCACCCTGGCGCGGACGCTGCGGCTTGCCGAAGCCGCCCTTGTTGGCACCCGGGCCACCCGGCTTGCGCGGCGCGAAGCCGGCGTTGTTGCCACGGTCGGCCGGTGCGCGGTCGAACGCGTGACGCGGCGCGCCTTCGTGCGGCGGACGGTTCGCGAACGGGTTGTCGCGGCGTTCCGGCGCCGGGCGATCGAACGAACCGCGCGGCGCGAAGCCGTCGGCGCCGCGGGTCGCAAAGCCTTCGCCACGCGGGGCGAAACCTTCACCGCCACGCGGGGCCGGCTTGCTGTAGCCCTTGTTGAAGCCGCCACCGTTCGGGCGACCGAACGGCTTGCCGCCGAACTTGCCTTCCGGACGGGCCGCGAACATGCGCGGTTCCGGCGACTTCGGCTCGAGGCCGACGATCGTCGCGACCGGGATGTTCTGCGTCGTGAAGGCCTGGATGCGGCGGATCATGCCGGTGTCCATGCGCTCGGCCAGCGTCACCGCCAGGCCATTGCGGCCGGCACGGCCGGTGCGGCCGATGCGGTGCACGTAGTCCTCGGCCTTCATCGGCAGGCCGTAGTTGATCACGTGGCTGATGGTGGGCACGTCGATGCCGCGCGCGGCGACGTCGGTGGCGACCAGCACGCGCAGTTCCTTGTTGCGCAGGCCTTGCAGCACGCGGGTGCGGCGGCCTTGCGGCATGCCGCCGTGCAGCGACGCCACGGCGTGGCCCATGTCGGCCAGGCGGTCGGCCAGCCAGTCGGCATCACGCTGCGTGCTGGTGAACACCACCGCCTGCTCCATGTCGCGCTCGGTCAGGATGTGGTCCAGCAGCGCGTTCTTGTGCGCGCCGTTGTCGGCCCAGTGCAGGCGCTGCTCGATGTTCTCGTGCGTGTCGGTGTGCGAGGTGACCTCGATGCGCTGCGGATCGCGCAGCAGGTCTTGCGCCAGGCGACCCACGTGGCCGGCGAAGGTCGCGCTGTACATCACCGTCTGGCGGTCTTGCGGCAGCTGGTCGGCGATCGTGCGGATGTCGTCGATGAAGCCCATGTCGAGCATGCGGTCGGCTTCGTCGAGCACCAGCATCTCGACGTTCTCGAGGATGGCCTTGCCGCTGTTCAGGTGGTCGAGCAGGCGGCCCGGGGTCGCGATCAGGATGTCGAGCGGGCCGCGCAGCGCCTTCAGCTGCGCGCCGTACGGCACGCCGCCGACGACGGTGGTCACGCGCAGGCCTTGCACATGCTTGCCGTAGACGGTGGCGGCCTTGTCGACCTGCATCGCCAGTTCACGGGTGGGGGCCAGCACGAGGATGCGCGGGCCGTAGACCAGGCCCTTCTCGCGGCGCTTGGTGTTGTCGCCACGGGCGGCGAGGATGCGCTGCAGGCCGGGCAGCACGAACGAGGCGGTCTTGCCGCTGCCGGTGCTCGAGGCGACCATCAGGTCCTTGCCTTCGAGGGCCGGCGGAATGGCGCGGGACTGAACGTCGGTCGGGGTCTCGTAGCCCGAATCCTTCAAGGCCTGGAGCAGGGCGGCGTGGAGGCCCAGGGCCTCGAAATTGTTCTCTGAACTCATCATTTTCTTTCTCAAACACGGTGCCGCCGGCCCCGACGGGCACAGCACGACACCAGCGCGCATCAAGCGCACGCGGATCAGTCGCTGGGGAGAAGGTCCGAACCCAGATCGGCGAGAAGACTCGCGCCGGTGCCGGGGAACATGGGAACAGTCAAAGCGACGGCATCGCCGCCAACCATTCCCGTGAGGGGTTCGAACAGGCCGCACGGTGGAGGAACCACCATGGGAAGACTCGATGAGGTCAGAGGGGATGAACGAAACGCCCCGGCATGCCGAGGCGAAGGGCGGATTCTAGGGGGATCCGGGTTTTCCCGCAAGCTGCAAAGCCCCCTATTTGGCGAGGACTCTCCGCGGCGCGTCACTTCGCCACGGTCACTTCGCCAGAAAGTGCTCGCGGTAATAAGCCAACTCGTCGATCGACTCATGGATGTCGGCCAGCGCGGTGTGCGCCTGCGCCTTCTTGAAGCCGGCGAGGATCTCCGGCTTCCAGCGCTTGGCCAATTCCTTCAGCGTGCTGACGTCGAGGTTGCGGTAGTGGAAGAAGGTTTCCAGCTTCGGCATCGTGCGCGCCAGGAAGCGGCGATCCTGGCAGATGCTGTTGCCGCACATCGGCGACGTGCTCTTGCCGACGTAGCGCTTCAGGAAATCGATCACCTGCGCCTCGGCCGAGGCCTCGTCGATGGTCGACGCCTTCACGCGGTCGATCAGGCCGCTGCGGCCGTGCGTGCCCTTGTTCCAGGCGTCCATCGCGTCGAGCGTGGCGTCGCTCTGGTGGATCGCGAACACCGGGCCTTCGACGCGCTGCGTCAGCTGGGCATCGGTGACGACGACCGCGATCTCGATGATGCGGTCGGTGTCCGGGTAGAGGCCGGTCATCTCGAGGTCGATCCAGATCAGGTTCTGGTCGCTCTGCTGCAGCGGGCTTGCGATGTCGCTCATGGGTTTTCTCCTTGGGGGCATTCTCGCCGACCCGCGCCCTACACTTGCAGCCCATGCAAGCCATTCACCTGACCCTGCTGTTCGCCGCCGCGCTGCTCGCCTCGCTGGGCCTGCGCCTGTGGCTCTCGACGCGCCAGATGCGGCATGTCGCTGCGCACCGCGGCGCCGTGCCGGCCGCCTTCGTCGGCAAGGTGTCGCTCGAAGCGCACCAGAAAGCCGCCGACTACACGCTCGCGAAGGGCCGCTTCGGGCTGGTGTCGATGGCCTTCGGCGCCGTCGTGCTGCTCGGCTGGACGCTGCTGGGCGGGCTCGACGCGCTGAACGGCGTGTTGCGCGATGCCGTCGCCCCGCGCTTCGGTGGCCTCGCCTACCAGCTGGCGCTGGTGCTCGCCTTCTCGGTGATCGGCGCCGTGCTCGAGTTGCCGTTCGAGCTGCATGCCACCTTCCGCCTCGAAGCGCGCTTCGGCTTCAACCGCATGACCTGGCAGCTGTTCGTGCGCGACCTGGTCACCAACACGCTGGTCGGCATCGTGCTCGGCCTGCCGATCGTCGCGCTGATCCTGTGGCTGATGGGCGCGGCCGGCGCCTACTGGTGGTTCTGGGCCTGGCTCGCATGGACGGCCTTCGGCCTGTTCGTGCAGGTGGTGTACCCGCTGGTCGTGATGCCGCTCTACAACAAGTTCGAGCCGCTGCCCGACGGCACGCTGAAGGAGCAGGCGCTCGCGCTGATGGCGCGCTGCGGCTTCACCGCCCAGGGCTTCTACGTGATGGACGGCAGCAAGCGCTCGGCCCATGCGAACGCGATGTTCACCGGGCTCGGCAAATCGAAGCGCGTGATCTTCTACGACACGCTGATCAACAAGCTGAGCCCGCCCGAGATGGAAGCCGTGCTGGCACACGAACTCGGCCACTTCAAGCTGCGGCACCTGCTCAAGCGCAGCCTGACGATGACGGTGCTGAGCCTGCTGGCCTTCGCGCTGCTCGGCTGGCTGTCGAACCAGGCCTGGTTCTTCCTGGGGCTGGGCGTGCAGCCGTCGCTTGCGGCCCCGAACGACGCGCTGGCGCTGATCCTGCTGATGCTCGCGATGCCGGTGTTCGGCGTGTTCGCCGGGCCGCTGGCGGCACGGGTCTCGCGCAAGCACGAGTTCGAGGCCGATGCCTACGCCTGCTCGCAGGCGAACGGGCAAGACCTTGCTGCGGCCCTGCTGAAGCTGCATGAGGACAATTCGACGACGCTGACGCCGGACCCGGTGTACGCGAGCTTCTACTACTCCCACCCGCCGGCCACCGAGCGCCTGGCGGCCCTTGATTCGCAAGCGCGTCCCCAGACGCATCCACAACCGAGCTGACACCATGAGCAACCTGCTGCACCTGAAATGCAAGGCGCTGGAAGGCGCCGACGCGATGGGCCCGAACGAAGTCCGCAGCCACCTGGCGCAGGTCAGCGGCTGGCACCTGAACAACGGCGCCATCGAGAAGACCTTCAGCTTCAAGAACTACCACGAGACGATCGCGTTCGTGAACGCGCTGGCCTGGATCGCCCACACCGAAGACCACCACCCCGAGCTGGCCGTCACCTATGACCGCTGCGTCGCGCGCTTCAACACGCACTCGGTCGGCGGCATCTCGCTGAACGACTTCATCTGCGCGGCCAAGGCGGACGCGCTCGTCGCCTTCCTCGCTTGAGCCACACCGTCGCGCTCGACACCGGGCTGGTGGTCGCGGGGCACGGGCGCCACTACATCGTCGAGACGCCCGACGGCGAGCGCATCGTCTGCCACCCGCGCGGCAAGAAGAGCGACTGCGTGGTCGGCGACCGCGTGCGCTGGCAGGTCACCGGCGATGAAGGCGTGATCGAGCATGTCGACCCGCGACGCAACCTGCTGTTCCGCCAGGACGAGTGGAAGACCAAGTCGTTCGCCGCCAACCTCGACCAGCTGCTGGTGCTGGTGGCGGCCGAGCCGGTGTTCAGCGAGTCGCAGCTGGCGCGCGCGCTGATCGCCGCCGAGAGCGCCGGCATCCCGACGCGCATCATCCTGAACAAGTCCGACCTGCCGCAGATCGCCGCGGCGCGCGAGCGCCTGAAGCCCTACAGCGCGATGGGCGCCGACGTGATCGAGCTGGCGCTGAAGACACGGCCCCAGGAGGCACGCGATCGGCTGGGCCCGCTGCTGGCCGATCGCGCGACGCTGGTGCTGGGGCCGAGCGGCACCGGCAAGAGCACGCTGATCAACCTGCTGGCACCCGATGCGCGCGCGCAGGTGGGCGACATCTCGGTGGCGCTGAATTCAGGCCGCCACACGACGACCTCGACCCAGTGGTACTGGCTCGATTCGGCGCGCACGACCGGGTTGATCGACTCGCCGGGGTTCCAGGAATTCGGGCTGCGGCAGATCGAGGCGCAGCAATTGGCAATGCTGATGCCGGACATCCGCGCGGCCGCCACCGACTGCAAGTTCTACAACTGCACGCACCAGCACGAGCCCGGCTGCGGTGTGCTGGCCGCGTTGGCGCGCGGCGAGATCAGCGAATCGCGGCACCGCATCTACGGCGAGATCCGCGAAGAGCTGGGCCGGCAGCGGTTCTGATCAGCCGATCAGGTTGGCCAGGGACAGCAAGGCCAGCAGCAGCATCCACAGCACCACCGAGCGCCACACCAGGCCGACGATGCTGCGCAGGTGCCCGGTCTGCGGCGGCGCCCCGGGCGTCGAGCCCTCGGCATTCGACAGCTCATCCGGCGCCCCGCTGTCGAAGGTCTTCGAGCGGTCGGGCGTCACGCCCGGCGCCGCGCTGCCGCCCAGCTGCACGCCCACCGCACCGGCGGCCGCCGACAGGATGATCCCCTCGTTCGCATGCTTCCACAGCCCGGCGTCGCGGCGCCAGCACGACACCGCCTCCTCGAAGTTGCCGACCACCGCGAAGCCGAAGGCCGTCATCCGCGCCGGCAGGTGGTCGATCAGCCCGAACAGGCGCTGCGACAGCGCGAGCAGCCGCTCGTTCACCGGCGCGCCGACGGTGCGGCTCTTGAAGGCCCAGTAGCGGCTCGCGAACTCGGCCATGCGGTAGAACACCGCGCCGGCCGGCCCGAGGCCGAGCGACGACAGCACGACGAACCAGAAGAAGACGCCGAACACATGGCGGTGCGCGGCCAGCAGCGAATGCTCGATCACGTGGCGCAGCAGCTCGGCGCGCGGCAGCTCGCTGGCATCGAGGTGGCGCCACTCGGCCAGCAGCCGGCGCGCGGTGAGCTCGTCGCCGCGCTCGAGCGCATCGCGGATGTCGGTGAAGTAGTGGCTGAACTGTCGGAAGCCCATCGTCAGGTACAGCACGACGACGTTCCAGGCCAGCGCCGCGACCAGGCTGAAGCGCACGACGATCGCGAAGACCGCCCAGGCCAGCAGCGCCGGCACCAGCGTCGTCACGCACCAGACGACCCAGGCGTGGTGGTCCTGGCCGGCGTCGAAGTTGCGGCCGGTCCAGCGCATCCAGCCGGTCAGGCCGTCGTGCACGAAGTTGCGGCGCGGCAGCGGCTTCAGTTGCTCGATGAGCAGCGCGAACAGGACGGCGAAGAAACTCATGGCCCGCGATGATAGCGGCGAGGCCTGGTTCGGTGAGGCTACGCGGCGAGGAATCGGTACAGGTTGCGCAGCATCGCGGCGGTCGCACCCCAGATGAAGTACTGGCGCGGGCGGCCGTCGGCGGCGACGCCGGTCCACGGCATCGACAGGAATTCGCGCCGCACGCCGCCCACTTCGACGCTGTGCCGGCGGTGGTTGGCCGGGCTCATCAGGAACGCGAGCGGCACCTCGAACACCTCGGCCACCTCGAACGGATCGGCCTGGATCGTGAAGCCCCCGCGCAGCAGGCCGACGACCGGCGTCACGATGAACCCGGTGCCGGTGGTGTAGGTGGGCAGGCTGCCGAGCACGTCGACGTACTCGCGGGCGAGGCCGATCTCTTCGGTGGCCTCGCGCAGTGCGGTGTCGACGGCATCGGCGTCGTAGCTTTCGGCGCGGCCGCCGGGAAAGCTGATCTGGCCGGGGTGGTCGGTCAGGTGATCGGTGCGCTGGGTCAGCACGACGCACAGCACCTCGCGCTGCACCAGCGGCACGAGCACCGAGGCATGGGCCGGCGCACGGGTCACGAAGCTGCGCTCGGCGGCGATCTCGGGGGACCACGCAGGCGGCGCGAGGAAGCGGCTGCGCAAGGCCTCGGGCGAGAGCTGCGGCAACGCAACGGCGGGAAGGTGGTCGTCGATGCCCTCGACGGGCAATTCCAGCGGGTTGAAGCTCAGCGGCATGGATCGATTGGACAAGAAAAAAGCCGCCTCGTGTGAGGCGGCTCTTTTGCCGAGGTGTTCGCCAGCTTTTGCGCTGCGCGCGAAACCTCGCTTGCCGCTGCGCGGCAGACCCGACTGGCGTCGGGCCCTGACTTCGTCAGGCGAGCTTTTCCTTGATCCGGGCCGACTTGCCCGAACGCTCGCGCAGGTAGTACAGCTTGGCGCGGCGGACATCGCCGCGACGCTTGACTTCGATCGTCGCGATCAGCGGGCTGTACAGCTGGAACGTACGCTCCACGCCTTCGCCGCTCGAGATCTTGCGCACGATGAAGCTGGAGTTCAGGCCGCGGTTGCGCTTGGCAATCACGACGCCTTCGTAGGCCTGCAGCCGCTTGCGCGTGCCTTCGACGACGTTGACGCTGACGATCACCGTGTCGCCAGGGGCGAAGGGGGGAATGGTCTTGTTGAGGCGAGCAATTTCTTCTTGCTCGAGGGTCTGGATCAGGTCCATGGGGTTCTCCTGTGATCTTGCCGGCGCGATTGCAGATTTTTCATGTGGCCGCTCAAGAAGAAGGCGGCCACGCCCGGTAGAGGATCGAAAAGCCTGCGATTATAGCCCGAGGCTGCCGAGGAACTTCTCGTCGAGTTTGCTGAGTTCGCCCCGCTCGCGGGCGGCAGCGATCAGTTCGGGGCGCCGCCGGGCGGTGATCTCGAGCGAACGCTCGCGCCGCCAGCGCGCGATGTCGGCATGGTGGCCCGACAGCAGCACCGGCGGCACCGGGTCCGGGCCGGCCGGGGCATCGAGCACCTCGGGCCGGCTGTAGTGCGGGCAATCGAGCAGGCCATCGGAAAAGCTGTCCTGCTGGTGCGACTGCGCGTCTCCCAGCACGCCGTCCTGCAACCGGGCGACGCCGTCGAGCAGCGCAAGCGCCGGCAGCTCGCCGCCGGACAGCACGAAATCGCCCAGGCTCAGCTCCAGCGTGACGTGGCGGTCGATGAAGCGCTGGTCGATGCCCTCGTAGCGGCCGCACAGCAGCACCGCGCCGGGACCGGCCGCGAACTCGCGCATCACCGATTGATCGATGCGGCGGCCGGTCGGCGTGAAATGCACGACCGCCACCTCAGCCCCATCGATACGCTCGCCGCGGATGGTGGTGAGCGCACGCTCCAGCGGCTCGACCAGCATCACCATGCCCGGCCCGCCGCCGTAGGGACGGTCATCGACACGGCGGTAGTTGTCGTCGGCAAAATCGCGCAGCGGCCACAGCCGCACGTCGACCAGCCCCGATTCGAACGCGCGGCGCGTCACGCCCACGGTCAGGTGGGGCGAGAACAGCTCGGGGAACAGCGTGACGACGTCGAAGCGCATCGCGCAGGGTCAGTAGTCCAGGCCCCAGTCGACGGTGATGCGGCGCTCAGCCATGCTGACATCGTCGACATAGGCGCCGACGAACGGGATCAGCCGCTCCTCGGCCGGCGTCGGGGCGGCCAGCCGCAGCACGCTGTGCGGGCCGGTGTCGATCAGGCCGGCCACGGTGCCGAGGGTCTGGCCCTCGCGGTTCACGACCGTCATGCCGATCAGGTCGACCCAGTAATACTCGTCCTTCTCGGCGGTCGGGAAGCTCGCGCGGCTGACGAACAGGCGCGCGCCGCGCAGGGCCTCGGCCCCGGTGCGATCGGCGACGTCCGCCACCTGGGCAACGACGCCATCGCCGTGCTCCTTGACCTGCACGACCTTCAGGAAGGACGGAAAGGCGGCTGCGGCGGTCGCCGGCAGCTTGATGCCTTGCGGCTCCGGCGGTTTCACGAACCACCGGCGCGAAGAAAACAGAGCCTGGGGATCGGAGGCGAAAGGCTGCACGCGAAGCCAGCCTTTCACACCCCAGGCATCGAGGATCCTGCCGATTTCCACCGCATCCTCGGGCCACGCGGGATCGATCGTCCCGGTCGGCACCGGCGCGGTGGTCATCGACACGTCCTCAGGCCGGACTTCAGGCTGCAGCGGCAACCGGGGTCGCAGCCTTGGCCTGGGCGACCAGGCGGGCCACCGTCGGCGACGGCTGGGCACCCAGCGAAACCCAGTGCGCGATGCGGTCGAACACCACGCGCAGCGGCTCTTCGGCACCGGACGCCACCGGGTTGTAGAAGCCGACGCGCTCGATGAAGCGGCCGTCACGGCGGACGCGCGAGTCAGCGACGACGATGTTGTAGAACGGACGCTTCTTGGCGCCACCACGTGCGAGTCGAATCACGACCATGTTGTTTCCTTGAGATTATCGAAAACATCCACCGCACCAGGAGACACTCAGGGCAAGCAGATCGGGGGGTCGGTGCCGTAGATACGCCGACCCTCCGGGCCGGCCGTCACCGAAACCCGACATTATAAACTCGTCAGACCACCCCCCGACCCCATCATGTCCGAGAGCCCCATCACGATTCGCGCCAGCACGGCCGCCGACCTCCCCGCCATCACCGCCGTCTACGGCTGGAACGTGCTGCACGGCACCGGCACCTTCGAGCTCGAGGCGCCCGACCTCGCCGAGATGTCCCGCCGCCGCGACGACGTGCTGTCCAAGGGCCTGCCCTGGCTGGTGGCCGAGCGTGGCGGCGAGGTGCTCGGCTATGCCTACGCGAACCATTTCCGCCCGCGCCGCGCCTACCGCTTCTGCCTCGAGGATTCGATCTACCTGTCGGATGCCGCCCGCGGGCAAGGCGCCGGCAAGGCGCTGCTGGCCGAGTTGATGGCGCAGTGCGAGGCGCTCGGCGCGCGCCAGATGCTGGCGGTGATCGGCGATTCGGCCAACGCCGGATCGATCGGCGTGCACCGCAGCCTCGGCTTCGAGCACACCGGGCTGTTGAAATCCGCCGGCTGGAAGTTCGAGCGCTGGCTCGACGTGGTGCTGATGCAACGGGCGCTCGGCAGCGGCGACGCCGTGCCGCCGGCCGCCGGCCTGTGACCGTGGCCAAGTCGAAGACGCTCGCGACCTGGATCGCCCTGGTCGGCGGCAGCCTCGGGCTGCACCGCTTCTACCTGCACGGTCCACGCGACGTCTGGGGCTGGCTGTGGCCGGTGCCGACGCTGATCGGCGCCTATGGCGTGCTGCGCGTGATCCGCATCGGCCAGGACGACCCGCTGTCGTGGGCGCTGATTCCGCTGTTGGGCATCGCGATCGCGGCGGCGATGCTGGCGGCGATCATCTACGGCCTGATGCCCGACGAGAAGTGGAGCCTGCGCTTCAACCGCGGCGAACCGGTCACGCCGGCCGGCTGGCTCGCGGTGATCGGCGTCGTGATCGCGCTGCTGCTCGGCGCCACCGTGCTGATGGCGACCATCGCGTTCGGCGGCCAGCGCTACTTCGAGTACCAGGTCGAGGAAGCGCGAAAGATCAGCCAGTGAACCGGTGATCGCCTTGGCGGCCGGTCAGGGGAACATCGTGAAGCTCGCCCAGTAGGCGATCGCGGCGACGAACGCCGCTGCCGGGATCGTGAAGATCCAGGCCCACACGATGTTGCCGGCAACGCCCCAGCGCACCGCCGATGCGCGCCGCACCGAGCCGACCCCGACGATCGCGCCGGTGATGGTGTGCGTGGTCGACACCGGGATGCCGAGCGCGGTCGCGAGGAACAGCGTCATCGCCCCGCCGGTCTCGGCGCAGAAGCCGCCGACCGGCTTCAGCTTGGTGATCTTCTGGCCCATCGTCAGCACGATGCGCCAGCCGCCGAACATCGTGCCCAGCCCGATCGCCAGGTAGCAGCTGCCGATGACCCAGCCGGGCGGCGTCTTCGAATCGGCCGCGGCATAGCCAGTGGCGATCAGCAGCATCCAGATGATGCCGATGGTCTTCTGCGCATCGTTGCCGCCGTGGCCCAGGCTGTACAGGCCGGCCGACACCAGCTGCAGCCGGCGGAACCAGTTGTCGACCCGCAGCGGCGAGCTGCGCCGGCAGATCCAGGCCACCGCCACCATCGCCAGCGAGCCGAGCAGGAAGCCGAGCGCCGGCGAGATGAAGATGAAGGCCACGATCCACAGCAGGCCGCCGCCGACCAGCGCGCCGACGCCGGCCTTCGCGATGACCGCGCCGCAGATGCCGCCGATCAGCGCATGCGACGAGCTCGACGGGATGCCATACCACCAGGTCACGACGTTCCAGACGATCGCACCGATCAGCGCACCGAACACCACGTGGTGATCGACGACGCCCGGCACGACGATGCCCTTGCCGACGGTGGCAGCCACCGTCAGGTTGTGGAACACCGAGATCGCCAGCACGTTGAAGAAGGCCGCGAAGACGACCGCCTGCTGCGGCTTCAGCACGCCGGTGGACACGACGGTGGCGATCGAATTCGCCGCGTCGTGGAAACCGTTCATGAAGTCGAAGACGATGGCCAGCGCCACCAGCAGCGCCACCACCCAGAAGGCGACCTGGACCGATTGCATCCGCAGCCCCGTCCGCTCAGGAGTTCTCGAGGACCACGCCCTCGATCAGGTTGGCAACGTCCTCGCAGCGGTCGGAGATCGATTCGAGCTGCTCGTAGATCGCCTTCAGCTTGATCAGCTCGCGCACGTCTTTTTCTTCGCGGAACAGCTTGGACATCGCGGCGCGCATCACCCGGTCGGCGTCGGACTCGAGCTTGTCGATCTCTTCGCAGGTCTTGATCGCGGCCTCGCTGGCGTCGTGCTGGTTCAGCCGCGGCAGCAGCGACACCGCGTGCTGCACGCGCTCGCAGCACTTGGCGCTCAGGTCGCCCAGGCGCAGCACCTCTTCGGTCATCGCGCGCACGTCGTACAGCTGCATGGTCTCGGTGGCGTCCTGCAGCAGGTCGACGATGTCGTCCATCGCGTTGATCAGGCCGTGGATCTGCTCGCGGTCGATCGGCGTGATGAAGGTCTTGTGCAGCAGCCGGTTGACCTCGGCGGTGATGCGGTCGGCGGCGCGCTCGGCGGCCACCACCTCGTTCGCATGCTTCTCGCGCAGGTTGAGGTCACTGTAGTTCTCGATCATCGCGATGAAGGCGCGAGCGCCTTCGACGATGAACGCGGCGTGCTGGTTGAACAGCTCAAAGAAATTGCCTTCGCGCGGCAGCAGCTTGCCAAACAGCATCGGGGTCTCCTGGGGGGTCGGCCGCGCTGTCGTCGCGCTGTCACCAATTCGTCACACGGGGCAGTGTAGCCGGGTGGGTCAGGCCAATCGCGGTGCCGCGCCCGGGTCGAAGAACTCGCGCGGGCCGCGGAAGCCGGCCAGCCGGTCGAGCAGCGCCCGCCAGTCGGCCTCGCGCTCGATCGGGTTGAAGTGCTCGGTGTTGACGGCCAGCACCGGCGCCGCATCGAAGCCCTCGAAGTAGCCGGCGTAGGCATCGGCCAGGCGCTGCAGGTAGTCGATGGCGATGCGCTGCTCCATCGCGATCGCGCGGCGCTGGATGCGCTGCAGCAGCGTCGCGGTCGGCGCCTGCAGCCAGATCACGAGGTCGGGCTGCGGCACCTGCGGCGCGACCTGGCCATACATCTGGCTGTAGAGCCCGTATTCCTCGTCGCTCAGGTTCAGCCGCGCGAAGATCGCGTCCTTGGCGAACACGAAATCGCTGACCACCGCCTGCGAGAACATGCCCGGCTGCGCCAGCGAGCGCACCTGGCGCAGCCGCTGGAACAGGAAGAACACCTGCGTCTGGAAGGCATAGCCGGGCTGGTCGGCGTAGAAGCGCTCGAGGAACGGGTTCTCGCCCGCCTGCTCCATCATCGTCTCGGCCCCGAGGTGAGCAGCCAATCGGCGCGCGAGCGAGCTCTTGCCGACGCCGATCGGCCCCTCGATCGCAATATGGCGGAAGCGCTCGAGCCCCGCGCTCACCGGAGAACTCATGAGCGGAAGATGAAATAAACCGCGCCGACCAGGCACAGCCCGGCCCACACGTAGTCGAGCTTGAACGGCTGGCCCATGTAGATCATCGCGAACGGCACGAACACGCCCAGCGTGATGACCTCCTGCGTGATCTTCAGCTGCGCGAGCGAGAAGCCGCCGGCATAGCCGATGCGGTTGGCCGGCACCTGCAGCAGGTACTCGAACAGCGCGATGCCCCAGCTGATCAGCGCCGCGACGAACCACGGCTTGTCGGCCAGGCTCTTCAGGTGGCCGTACCACGCGATGGTCATGAAGACGTTCGACGCGATCAGCAGCACGACGGTCTGCACCGACACGGGGATGGCATTCATGGATCGATCCGCGAGAGGGGTTGGAAGTCGAGTCCGGCCAGCAGCGCCGCGACGCTGCCGCGGCCGGGGATGAGCAGGTCAGGCGCCAGGTCGGCGAGCGGCGCGAGCACGAAGGCCCGCAGGTGCATGCGCGGGTGCGGCACGGTCAGCGTGGGTTCGTCGATCGCCTGCTCGCCGTACAGCAGCAGGTCGAGGTCGAGCGTGCGGGGTGCGTTGCGGTACGGCCGCTCACGGCCGTGGGCCGCTTCGATGGCCTGCAACCCGGCCAGCAGCGCCAGCGGCGGCAGCGTGGTGCGCAGGCGCGCGACGGCGTTGACGAAGTCGGGGCCTTGCGCATCGACCGGCTTCGTGCGGTACAGCGGCGAGGCCTGCAGCGCGTCAACGCCGGGCATTGCCGCCAGTTCGGCGAGCGCCCGGGTCAGCGTCGCGCGGGCATCGCCGAGGTTGGCGCCCAGGCCGATGAAGGCCCATTCGGCGCGGGCTTCATTCGCCGGCATCGCCACCGGAGGCCGGGGCCGCGCCGCCACCGGCGCCGCCAGCACCCCCTTCACCGCCACCGGGCTTGCGGCGGCGACGGCGGCGCTTGCGGGCCGGTTCGGCCGACAGGTCGCCGTCCGTCGCTTCAGCGCCCTCGTCCGCCTCGGCGGCATCACCCGCCTTCGCGGGCGACGCGTCACGGGCCGCGGGAGCCGCACGCGGACCGGAGGCCGAACGCCGCGGGGCCTCGCGCGGGCCTTCGCGCGTTCCGTCGCGCTTGCCCTGCATCAGCCGATGCCGCTCGTCCGGATCGGCGAGCGAGAAGTCTTCCCACCAGCGCGCCAGTTCGGCCTCGATCTCGCCGGCGTCGGCGCGCAGCCGCAGGAAGTCGAACGCGGCGCGGAAGCGCGGCTGCTCGACCAGCGTGAACGGCCCGTTGCCGGTGCGGCGCTCGAAGCGCGGCTGCATCAGCCAGATCTCGCGCATGTCGCCGGCCAGCTTGCCGCGGCCGGAGATGTCGCCGATGCGCGCATCGAACACCGCGTCGATCGCCTGCTGCAGCGCGGGGAACGGCGCTTCGCCGCCCTTCTTCAGGCGCAGCCAGCGGTCCAGCACCTCGTGCCACAGCATGCAGGCGAGCATGAAGCTCGGCGCCACCGGCTTGCTCTCGGCGACGCGGCGATCGGTGTCGGCCAGCGCGAGCTGCACGAACTTCTGGCGCGCCGGGTGCTTCTGCGCGTCGTCGAGCATCACGTCGAGGATTGGGAACAGCCCGCGCGCCGCGCCGGCCAGGCCCTGCTTGTGCAGCTCTTCGATGCTGGCCAGCGCGTGGYCGGTCTGCAGCAGCTTGATCATCTCGTCGAAGGTGCGCGAGGCCGGCACGCTGTCGAGCAGCGCGGCCAGCTCGCGGATCGGCGCCCGCGTCTTCGGGTCGATCGTGAAGCCGAGCTTGGCCGCGAAGCGCACGACGCGGATGATGCGCACCGGGTCTTCGCGGTAGCGGGTGACCGGGTCGCCGATGATGCGCAGCACCTTCTTCTTCGCGTCCTTGATGCCGCCGTGGTAGTCGACGACGATCTGGCGCTGCGGGTCGTAGTACATCGCGTTGACCGTGAAGTCGCGGCGCGCCGCATCCTCGATCTGCGGGCCCCAGACGTTGTCGCGCAGCACGCGGCCGGCCGCATCGACCGCATGGGTCTTGCCGGCCAGCTCGCTCTTCGAGGTTTTCTCGTTGCCGCTGACCTGCTCGGACGCCGTGGCGTCCATCATCGCGCGGAAGGTCGAGACCTCGATCACCTCGTGCTCGCGCCCGCGGCCGAACACCACGTGCACGATGCGAAAGCGCCGGCCGATGATGAAGGCGCGCCGGAACAGCGCCTTGACCTGCTCGGGCGTGGCGCTGGTGGCGACGTCGAAATCCTTCGGCCGCAGCCCGACCAGCAGGTCGCGCACCGCGCCGCCGACGATGTAGGCCTCGTAGCCGGCATCGGCCAGGGTCTGCACCACGCGCACCGCGTTCTCGTCGACCAGCGCCGGGTCGATGCCGTGCTCGGCAGCCGCGACTTCGACCCGCTTGCCCTTGGGCACCGCGATCGGGGTGCTGGTCTTGCCCAGCAGCTTGTCAATGAACTTCTTGATCATTGGTTGAATAGTTGTAGTACTCGCCAGCCTCGYTCACGCGCCACGGTTTCGAGCGTCGGCGAGGGGTTGGTTGCCACCGGCTCGGTGGCGCATTCCAGCAGCGGCAGGTCGTTCGGCGAATCGCTGTAGACGCTGATTCGCTCGAAATCCTGCAGCCGATGCCCCAGGCCTGCCAGCCACTCGCGGGTGCGGGCCGTCTTGCCGTCTCGAAACGAAGGTGTTCCGTGGATCCGGCCCGTGATGTTACCCGCCGGACCGCGCTCCAGCTCCACCGCGAGCAGGTGGGGCACGTCGAAGGCCCGGGCGATCGGCGCCGTGACGAACTCGTTGGTCGCGGTGACGATGGCCACCAGGTCGCCGCGCGCCTGGTGGTCGCGCACCAGCGCGATGGCCGCCGGCAGCATCGCCGGCACGATCACCTCGCGCATGAAACCCGCCTGCGCGGCGGCCAGTTCGGCGGCCGGGCGGCCGCGCCAGGCGCGCGTGGCGAACTCGATGTATTCGTGGATGTCGAGCGTGCCGGCCTGGTACTGCACGTAGAAGGCGTCGTTGGCGCGGCGGAATTCGTCGGTGTCGACCCAGCCCAGGCGCAGCATGTGCTCGCCCCAGGCATGGTCGGAATCCAACGGAATCAGCGTGTGGTCGAGGTCGAACAGGCACAGGTTCATGACGGCGCCGGCCCTTCCTCGCTCAGCATCTGCTTGAGCAGCGGCACCGTGATCGCCCGCTTGTGCGCGAGCGCGAATTCGTCGAGCCGGTCGAGCAGCTTCATCAGGTGCTTCAGGTCGCGCGAGAAGCGCGTCAGCAGGTAGTCCATCACGTCGTCCGAGAGGAAGATGCCGCGCCGGTCGGCCTCGCGGCGCAGCGCGGCGCGGGCCTCGGCCTCGCCGAGCGGCTCGATCGCGAAGATGTGCCCCCAGCCGAGCCGGGTGCGCAAGTCCTCGCGCAGCGGCAGGTCGACCGGCGGCACGCGGGCGGCAGCCGCCACCGGGATGCCGTGCGTCGTCGCCTGCACGAACAGCGCGAACGCGGCGTGCTGGCCGGCTTCGTCGAGCGCGTCGCAGTCGTCGAGCACGATCAGCATGTCGCCTTCGTCGAACAGCCACGGCAGGTCGTCGCCCGCGGTGAACCAGCTGACGCGGCCGCCCTGCTGCTGCACCGAGCTGGCGAGCGCCCGCAGCAGATGCGTCTTGCCGGCGCCGGACGGCCCCCACAGCAGCACCGGCGCCGCCTGGCGCGTCAGGCCGCGCAGGTGGGCCAGCGCCAGCGCATTGCCGGCCGCGACGAAGGTCTCGAAGGTGTGCGCCGGGTCGCTGGCAATCAACAGGGGCAGTTGGCGCATCGCCCGGTCACCCGCGGAACAGCTTGCTGTGGAGGTAGGCGCCGCGCACGCGCCCGGCCGCCACCGCCATCACCGCACTGAGCGGCAGCGCGATCAGCACGCCGACGAAGCCGAACAGCTGGCCGAACGCGAGCAGCGCGAAGATCACCGTCAGCGGGCTCAGCCCGATGCGCTCGCCGACCAGGCGCGGCGTGAGGTACACGCTCTCCAGCACCTGGCCCGCGCCGTACACCACCGCGACCGCGACCAGCCCGTAGGCGCTCGCGAACTGCAGCGTGCCGGCCAGCAGCGCCAGCACCAGCCCGAGCCCGAAGCCGAGGTAGGGAATGAAGACCGCCAGGCCGGTGAACACGCCGACCGGCACCGCCAGGTCGAAGCCGAACAGTGCGAGGCCGATGCTGTAGCAGACCGCGAGGATGCCCATCACCAGCAGCTGGCCGCGCAGGTACTGGCCGAGCACCGCATCGCATTCGGCCATGAAGCTGCGCACGCCCGGCTGCAGGCGCGGCGGGATCAGGCTTTCCAGCCGATTCACCTGGCGCGGCCAGTCCATCAGCAGGTAGAACAGCACGACCGGGATCAGCACCGCGTTGCCGACGATCGCCAGCAGGAAGCTGCCGCCGATGCGTGCCGAGCTGAGCACGGTGCCGACCCACTCCTCCATGTTGTCGCCCAGGCGCTGGACGACGAATTCCTTGATGCTCGCGGTGTCGAGCTGCGCATGGATGCCCAGCTGTGCGAGCCACGGCGTCGCCCACAGGCTGAAGCGGTCGATCAGCAGCGGCACCTGCTGGCGCAGCAGCGGCAGCTCCTTCGACAGGATCGGCACGATCAGCAGCAGCACCGTCAGCACCAGCAGCAGCGCCAGCACCTCGACGCCCAGCACCGCCAGCACGCGCGGCACGCCGCGTGCGGCCAGCCGCTCGACCGGCGGATGCAGCGCATAGGCCAGCACCGCGCCGACGATGAACGGCGTCAGCACCGGCGCCAGCAGCCACACCAGCACCAGCAGCACCAGGGCGATGGCCAGCCACGAAAGGGTTTGACGCTGCGCAGGAGAGAGTTGCATCGACGGGGTCGGTGATGCCGGCGTGCTCAGTTTTGAAAGCGAGACCCGGGGTGGGCGGTGCCGGCAGGAAGCGGCAAATTCTAAGGGCCGGTGGCGCCGGGCCCCAAAACGGCTGAAACCGGTGTCAGCGCGGGGCCGCTTCGCCGCCGCCGCGGTGCGTCAGTGCAGGCGCCGCGGTCCCGCGCTGCGCAGCCGGGCGACGCGGGCGCGGATCGCCGACTGGTCTTCGGCGGCCCGCGCATGGGCCAGGTACAGGTCCAGGTCGTGCAGGGCCTCGCCGGTCATGCCGAGCTCGGCGTAGGCGAGGCCGCGGTCGCGCCGCTCTTCCCAGGCGTCGGGCAGCAGCACCACGAGCCGGTTCAGCACCTGCAGCAGGCGCGGCCAGTCCTCGCCGCTGCGGTGGATTTCCTTCAGGTTGCGCAGGATGCGCGCCAGCACGTCGCGCGCCGGCGCGGCCTGCAGGAACAGCCCGAGCGGCACGTCGAAATCGCCCACCAGCCCATGGCTCTGGCGGTACGGCATCAGCAGGTCGTCGAGCTCGTCGCGCGACAGCGAATGGCCGGTGAACGGATCGATCACCACCTCGCCCTGCGGCATGTGCAGCTTGACGAGGAAATGCCCGGGGAACGACACGCCGCGCGCCTGCAGGCCGATCTGCGTGGCCAGCTCGATGTACAGCACCGCCAGCGTGATCGGGATGCCGCGCCGCGTGCGCAGCACCGTGCCGAGGTGGCTGTTGCCGGGGTCGTAGTAGTCGTTGACGTTGCCGGCGAAGCCGAGGTCGTTGAAGAAGAAATGGTTCAGCCGGCGCAGGCGCTGCAGCGGCACCGCATCGGCCGGCACGCGATGCTTCAGGCGCAGTGCGAGCTGGTCGATTTCGGCCAGCACCGATTGGGCATCGAGGCCGGGATCGTCGTCCTGCCCGATCGCGACGGCGGCCTCGGTCAGCGACAGGCTGGCGTCATCCGCCACCAGCGACGCGAAATACTCCAGCGCGGTGGGCGCTTCGAACTGCAACGGACGGGCCATCCAGCCAGTTTAGCGTCGCATTTCAGCCTCGCCGGGCGAACTGCTTCAGGTTCAACCCGGTGGCGAACAGCGTGCCGAAGTAAACGATCGCCGCGCCGCCCAGGCAGGCAGCCAGCCACGCGGCCCGCGCGCCGTGCTGCTGGCCGAGCGCGATCCAGTCGAGCTTCAGCGACGCGTAGCCGAGCAAGGCGCCCAGCAGCGTGGTCGCCAGCAACACCCGCCAGGTGAAGCCGGCCCAGCCGGCCGACGGCGTGTAGCTGCCCGACCGGCGCAGGCCGACGAACAGCCAGACGGCGTTGACCAGCGCGCCCAGCCCGATCGACAGCGCCAGCCCCGCATGGCCGAGCTGCGGCACGAACAACAGGTTCATCACCTGCGTCAGCACCAGCACGACCACCGCGATCCGGACCGGCGTGCGGATGTCCTGCCGGGCGTAGAAGCCGGGCGCCAGGATCTTGACGCCGATCAGCCCCATCAGCCCGACGCCGTAGCCGCGCAGCGCGAGCACGGTCTGCGCGACGTCTTCGGCCCGGAAGGCCCCGCGGTGGTAGAGCGACGCGACCAGCGGCGTCGTGAACACCAGCAGCGCCACCGCGCACGGCAACGCGAGCAGCACCACCAGGCGCAGGCCCCAGTCGAGCAGGCCGGAGTACGCCTCGGCATCGGCGCGCGCCTGGGCCGACGACAGCTGCGGGATCAGCACCACGCCGAGCGCGACGCCGAGCAGCGCGGTCGGGAACTCCATCAGCCGGTCGGCATAGGTCAGCCACGACACCGCGCCGACGCCGACGTGCGACGCGATCTGCGTGTTGATCAGCAGCGACAGCTGCGCCACCGACACGCCCAGCAGCGCCGGCGCCATCTGACGCAGCACGCGGTGCACGCCGGGGTGGTGCCACGCGGCGCGGATGCGCGTGGGCGTCATGCCGATGCGCGGCAACTGGCCGATGCGTGCGAGCGCCGGCAGCTGCACGGCGAGCTGCAGCACGCCGCCGACCATCACGCCGACGGCCATTGCGTAGATCGGCTCGACGCCCCAGCGGCCGAACACCGGCGCCAGGCCCCAGCCGGCGCCGATCACCGCCAGGTTCAGCAGCACCGGCGACGCGGCCGGCACCGCGAACTGCTTCCAGGTGTTGAGCACGCCGGCGGCCAGCGCGACCAGCGAGATGAAGCCGATGTAGGGGAACATCCAGCGCGTCATCACGACGGCGCCGTCGAACTGCGCGAGGCCGGAGGCCATCAGCCAGACGATCACCGGTGCCCCGACCATGCCTGCCACGCAGGTGACGAGCAGCGCCCAGAACAGCACGGTGGCGACGGCGTTGACCAGCAGGTGGGTGACCTCGTCGCCCTCGCGGGCGCGGGTCTCGCCGAGGATGGGCACGAAGGCCTGCGCGAAGGCGCCTTCGGCGAACAGCCGGCGCAGCATGTTGGGGATGCGGAAGGCGGCCTGGAAGGCGTCGGTCCAGGCGCCGGCGCCGAACATCGCGGCGACCATCAGCTCGCGGCCCAGCCCGGTGATGCGCGACGCCAGGGTCAGCAGGGAGACGACGGAGGCGGCACGCAGCAGGTTCATGGGGCGGGGGCAGGAAGCGGGCGGATTATAGGTAGCGCCTGCTCACGTCGTGTCTGCCGATTTGCCCGGGCCGAAATGTGAATGCTATACTCGCGGTCTTTGCCCCACCCACCTGGATCACGCAAACAAATGGCTACTTCCTCCAAAGTCAAGAAGACGGTCCGCATCGCGTCGGGCCGCAAGCGCGTCCGTCAAGACGTGAAGCTCAACGCAGCCAACACCGCGCTGCGTTCGAAGTTCCGCACGGTCGTCAAGAACGTTCAGAAGGCCGTTGTCGCCGGCGACAAGGCCAAGGCTGCCGAAATCTTCAAGACCGCTCAAGGCGTCATCGATTCCGTGGCTGACAAGGGCCTGTTCCACAAGAACAAGGCAGCTCGCCACAAGAGCCGCCTGTCGGCCAAGATCAAGGCTCTCGCAGCCTGATTGAAAAGATTCCAGGTGGTAAGTGAAAAGGCCCGCTCAGCGGGCCTTTTTCATTGGTGCCGCCAGATGCTGCGGCAAGGAACGCCGGGATTCAGGCGGCCTGCTGGGCCGACGGCGGCACCGGCGCCAACTGCCCGTTCGGCAGCAGGCAGGCCTCGACGACCTGCAGGTCGTTGTCGCGCGCGAAGTTCATCACGAAGTCCCAGGCCATCGGCTCCAGCGCCTTCAGCTCCTCGCTGACGATCACGCACTTCACGCCGTTGATCACGCGCGGCACGCAGTACGGCGAGTAGCCGATGAACGACCCGATGCCGCCGGCCGAACCACCCGGGCGGAAGCTCGACATCGCACCCGCCAGCCGCTCCGCCCAATCGCTGGGGCGGAAGGTCTTGCCATCCTTGGTGAGGCCTTGGATGAACACTTCGCGGGGCAAGGGTGAGGTCATGCGTGCTGCGGGCGTGGGTCGAACGGAGGGCGGGTCGGCCGGCGGCTATTGTGCCGCGAATATGCTGCGCCGCAGCAGATTGCCGGGCCCGGAAAGGGTTGGCGCCTGTGCCTTTATCGGCGCGTCGGACCCGACCCTTAGAATCCAAGGCCCCGGGCGGCGCCCTGCCGTCCTGTATTCCGCACTTCCTTCCGAACTTCCGGAGTCCTGCCGCAATGAATGCGACCACCACCCCCGCTGCCCAGCCCATGCCCCACGTGATGCCGACCTACGGTCGCCTGCCGTTCGCGCTGTCGCATGGCCGAGGCTGCTGGGTGTGGGACACCGACGGCAAGAAATACCTCGACGGCCTGGGCGGCATCGCGGTCAACACCGTCGGCCATGCGCACCCGAAGCTGGTCGCCGCGCTGCAGGACCAGGTCGGCAAGCTGATCCACAGCTCCAACTACTACCAGGTGCCGCTGCAGGAGCAGCTCGCCGCGAAGCTGACCGAGGTGTCGGGGCTGACCAATGCCTTCTTCTGCAGCACCGGCCTCGAAGCCAACGAGGGCGCGCTGAAGATCGCCCGCAAGTTCGGCCACGACAAGGGCATCGAGCGCCCGGAGATCATCGTCTACGAAAAGGCCTTCCACGGCCGTTCGATCGCGACGCTCTCGGCCACCGGCAACACCAAGGTGCAGGCCGGCTTCGGCCCGCTGGTCGAAGGCTTCGTGCGCGTGCCGCTGAACGACCTGGCCGCGGTGCGCACGGTGGCGGCCGAGAACCCGAACGTGGTCGCGGTGTTCCTGGAGGTGATCCAGGGCGAAGGCGGCATCAACGTCTCGACCGTCGAGTACCTGCAGGGCATCCGCAAGATCTGCGACGAGCGCGGCTGGCTGCTGATGCTCGACGAGGTGCAGTGCGGCCTCGGCCGTACCGGCAAGTGGTTCGCGCACCAGTGGGCCGGCATCAAGCCGGACGTGATGCCGCTCGCCAAGGGCCTGGGCTCGGGCGTGCCGGTCGGCGCGATCGTCTGCGGCCCGAAGGCGGCCAACGTGTTCGGCCCGGGCAACCACGGCAGCACCTTCGGCGGCAACCCGCTCGCGATGCGCGCCGGTGTCGAGACGCTGCGCATCATGGAAGAAGAGAAGCTGCTCGAGAACGCCGCCACCGTCGGCGCCGCGCTGAAGGCCGGCATCGAGAAAGAGCTGTCCGGCGTGCCGGGCTTCGTCGAGGTGCGAGGCCAGGGCCTGATGCTCGGCATCGAGCTCGACCGCCCGTGCGGCGTGCTGCTGAACCGCGCGGCCGAGGCCGGCCTGCTGCTGAGCGTCACCGCCGATCGCGTGATCCGCCTGGTGCCCTCGCTGATCCTCACGGCCGACGAAGCGGCGCAGATCGTGGCCATCCTGTGCCCGCTGGTGAAGCGCTTCCTGTCCGAAACCCCCGCCACGCCATGAAGCCCGGCATGAGCCTCATCAAGCACTACCTGCAGTTCAAGGACTTCCGCGCCGAGGAATACGCCTACCTGTTCGAGCGCTCGGGCATCATCAAGAAGCGCTTCAAGAACTACGAGAAATACACGCCGCTGGTCGACCGCACGCTCGCGATGATCTTCGAGAAGGCCTCCACGCGCACCCGCGTGAGCTTCGAGGCCGGCATGTACCAGATGGGCGGCTCGGTGGTGAACCTGACCACCGGCGACAGCCAGCTCGGCCGCGCCGAGCCGATCGAGGACAGCGCGCGCGTGATCAGCCGCATGGTCGACGTGGTGATGATCCGCACCTACGAGCAGACCAAGCTCGAGGCCTTCGCGGCCAACTCGCGCGTGCCGGTGATCAACGGGCTGACCAACGAGTACCACCCGTGCCAGATCCTGGCCGACGTCTTCACCTACATCGAGCACCGCGGCAGCATCGCCGGCAAGGTGGTCGCATGGGTCGGCGACGGCAACAACATGGCCAGCACCTGGCTGCAGGCGGCGAGCATCCTCGGCTTCACGCTGCACGTCAGCACGCCGTCGGGCTACGAGGTCGACGCCAAGGCGGCGGGCATCAACGACACCAGCGACACCGGCTGCATCAAGGTCTTCAAGAACCCGCTCGAAGCCTGCGCCGGCGCGCACCTGGTGACCACCGACGTGTGGACCAGCATGGGCTACGAGGCCGAGAACGAGGCCCGCATGAAGGCCTTCGCCGACTGGTGCGTCGACCGCGAGATGATGGCCGCCGCGCAGCCCGACGCGCTCTTCATGCACTGCCTGCCGGCGCACCGCGGCGAGGAGGTCGAGGCCGACGTGATCGACGGACCGCAATCGGTCGTCTGGGACGAGGCCGAGAACCGCATGCACGTCCAGAAGGCCTTGATGGAGTACCTGCTGCTGGGCCGCATCGGTTGAACCCGGTCGATCCGCGGCACACGCCCGCATGAAGCTTGCCCTCGTCACCGACCTGCATGCCAACCGCGAGGCCGTCGAGGCGGTGCTCGCGCATGCGCAGTCGCAGGGCGCGCAGCAGCACGTGTTCCTCGGCGACTACGTCGGCTACGGCGCCGAGCCGGGCTGGGTGGTCGACTGCGTGCAGGCGCATGTGGCCAATGGCGCGATCGCGGTGCTGGGCAACCACGACGCGGCCGCGGTGCAGGGCCCGCAGCCGACCATGGTGCCCGACGCGCGCGAGGCCGCCGCCTGGACCCACGAGCGCCTGACGCCGCCGCAGCTCGACTTCCTGGCGAAGCTGCCGCTCACCGCGCGCGACGCCGATCGCCTCTACGTGCATGCCAATGCGCATGCGCCGGCCGCGTGGGGCTACGTCACCGGCCGGCTTGACGCGGTGCGCAGCCTGCACGCCACCGATGCGCGCATCACCTTCTGCGGCCATGTGCACGAGCCGCTGCTGTTCCACCTGTCGGGCACCGGCAAGGTCGGCGATTTCACGCCGGTGCCAGGCGTGCCGATCCCGCTGTCGCCGCAGCGCCAGTGGCTGGTGATTCCCGGTTCGGCCGGCCAGCCGCGCGACGGCAACCCGGCCGCCGCCTACGCCACGTTCGACACCGTGAGCGGCGACCTCACCTACCACCGCGTGCCCTACGACCATGAGGCCGCGGCCGCCAAGGTGCTGGCCGCCGGCCTGCCCGAACGGCTTGCGCAGCGCCTGATCGATGGACACTGAGGCCGGGCCGGCAAAGCCCTCGTCGCGCCTGGCCGCCGGCCAGGTCATCGACGGCTTCCGGCTCGATGCCCACCTGCACCAGGGCGGCATGGCCAACCTGTGGGCGGTGACGCGGCTCGGCAGCGACGACCCGATGCCGCTGATCATGAAGGTGCCGCGCATCAAGGGCGGCGAAGACCCGACCAGCATCGTCGGCTTCGAGGTCGAGCAGATGATCCTGCCGTCGATCAGCGGCGTGCACGTGCCGAAGTTCATCGCCAAGGCCGACTTCACCGGGCAGCCGTTCATCGTGATGGAGCGGCTGTCGGGCGACTCGCTGCGCAAGCGCTTCGACGACGCGCCGCTGCCGATCGACGAGGTGGTGCGCTGCGGCGCGCTGATCGCGACGGCCCTGCACGACCTGCACCGCCAGCACGTGGTGCACCTCGACGTGAAGCCCAGCAACATCATGTTCCGCAAGGCTGCGGACGGCTCGCGCAGCGACGCGGTGCTGGTCGACTTCGGCCTGTCGCGCCACGACTTTCTGCCCGACCTGCTCGACGAGGAGTTCGAACTGCCGATGGGCACCGGCCCGTACATGTCGCCGGAGCAGGTGCAGTTCATCCGCAACGACCCGCGCAGCGACCTGTTCGCGCTCGGCGTGCTGCTGTACCACCTGCTGACCGGCGAGCGCCCGTTCGGCGCGCCCACCAGCGTGCGCGGGCTGCGCCAGCGGCTCTACCAGGATCCGCTGCCGCCGCTCGCGTGGCGGCCCGATTGCCCGCCGTGGCTGCAGGAGCTGGTGCTGCGCTGCCTGGAGGTGCAGCCCGACAAGCGGCACCAGAGTGCGGCGCAGCTTGCGTTCGAGCTGCAGAACCCGGAGCAGGTGGTGCTGACCGACCGCGCGACGCGGCGCGCGCGCAGCGGCCGCGTGCAGACGCTGCGGCGCTGGTTCGCGGCACTCGGTGCCGAGCCGGCCGAGCGTGGCAATGCGGCGGGGCAGGCGGCGCGCAGCCCGATCCTGCTGGCCGCGGTGGATGTCGCGAACGCCGAGCCGGCGCTGCTCGAGGCGGTGCGCGACACGGTGCAGCGCCTGCTGCACACCGAGCCCGGCGCGCGCCTCGCGTGCCTGGCGGTGCTGAAGATCAACCGCATCGGCATGGACGAGATGCTCGACAAGGACGGCGGCAGCAAGCACGTGGGCCTGCTGGTGCAGCTGAAGCACTGGGCGCGTCCGCTGCTGCAGGACCTGGAGGCCACGCGCCCCGAGCAGGCCGGGCGGGTGACCTTCCACGTGCTCGAGGCGCCCGATGCGGCGACCGCGATCGTCGACTACGCGCGCAAGAACCAGGTCGACCACGTCGTGATGGGCGCGCGCAGCAGCGGCGGGCTGCGGCGCTACCTGGGCAGCGTGTCGGCCGAGGTGGTGGCGCAGTCGGATTGCACCGTGACCGTGGTGCGCAGCTTGCTTCGGCCTGCGCCATGAGCCATCCGGACCCCGATCCCCGCTTCGGTCCGCTGCGCACGCACGGCCGCTTCGACTACTCGCCGATCACGCAGCGGCCGGATTTCCGCTGGCCCAACGGGCAGCGGCTGGCGGTGTACCTCGGCTTCAACCTCGAGGACTTCGCGTTCGGCGAAGGGCTGGGCGCAGCGCTTGGGCCCGCCTCGCCGCACCCCGACGTGTTGAACCACAGCTGGCGCGAGTACGGCAACCGCGTCGGCGCGTGGCGCTGCCTGGAGCTGTTCGACCAGCTCGCGATGCCGGCCGGCGTGATCCTGAACACCGCGCTGTACGAACTGAGCGCGCCGCTGGTCGATGCCTTCGTGCAGCGCGGCGACGAGATGATCGCGCACGGCCACACCAACTCGGTCCGGCAGGGATCGCTGGCCGAGGCCGACGAGCGCGCATTGATCGAGCACTGCCGCGACACGATGACGCGGCGCCATGCATTGGCGCCGCGCGGCTGGCTGTCGCCGTGGATCTCGGAGAGCCACGTCACGCCCGACCTGCTGGCCGAGGCCGGCTTCCAGTACACGCTGAACTGGTGCCACGACGACCAGCCGGTGCGCCTGCGCACGCGCGGCGGCGGCACGCTGTGGTCGGTGCCCTACCCGCAGGAGCTGAACGACATCCCGATGGTCATCGCGCGGCAGATGGACGCGAAGGACTTCGCGCAGATGATCGTCGACCAGTTCGATGAGATGCTCGAGCAGTCGCAGCGCCAGCCGCTGGTGATGGGCATCGCGCTGCACCCATACATCGTCGGACAGCCGTATCGGCTGCGGCACCTGCGGCGCGCGCTGCGGCATGTGATGGACCACCACCGCGAGATCTGGGTCACGACGCCGGGGGCGATCGTGTCGGCGATGGAGGATATGGCGCGATAAATGGCTTGCGCGCCACTTCGAGTGGCGCAATACTGGCGCGATTCCATCCCAGGAATTGACGCGAATGCCACGAATCACGCCACAACAAGAGTTCGACCGCCTGGCCGCACTGATTGCCGCGCATCCCGCGGGCATTGGCCTGGACGCAATTTCCCAAGCGCTGGACGAGCCGGTGAAGCGCCGGACGCTGCAGCGCCGCCTGGCCGCGCTCGTCGAGCAGAACCGCATCGTCACGCAGGGTGACGGGCGCTCGACGCGCTACCTGGCCCGATCCATCGGGGTCGCCGAACCCCTTCCCACCTACGGCCGTACCGACAGGTCCCGCGCCATCGCCGCAGCCACTGCGTCCATTTCCCGGGAAGGCGAAGAGATCCGGGCCTGCATCCGCCTGCCGCGCCTGCAGCGCCGGCCGGTGGGCTACAACCTCGCGTTCCTGGAGGACTACCTCCCCAACCAGACGGCCTACCTGCCGCAAGGCTTGCGCGACCGGCTGCATGACATGGGGCAATCTCCCTCGGAGCAGGCGCCGGCCGGCACGTTTGCGAAGGACATCCTCGCCCGGCTGCTGATCGACCTGTCATGGGCCTCCTCCCGGCTGGAAGGCAACACCTACAGCCGCCTCGACACCGAGCGACTGATCGAGTTCGGCCAGGCGGCCGAAGGCAAGGACGCGCTGGAAACCCAGATGATCCTCAACCACAAGGAGGCCATCGAATACCTGGTGCGAGACCCGGAACGCGCGAGCATGAAGCCGGACACGCTCATCACGCTGCACGCGCTGCTGTCGGACGGCCTGATGGCCGACCCGTCGGCCGTGGGCCGCATCCGACGCCGAGGCGTCGGGATCGGCGGCAGCGTGTACCTGCCACCGACACAGCAACTGGAGGCCTTGTTCGACATCGTCGTGCAGACGGCCGCGGAGATCCGCGATCCCTTCGAGCAAGCCTTCTTCCTGATGGTGCACGTGCCCTACCTGCAGCCCTTCGAGGACGTGAACAAGCGCGTGTCCCGGCTGGCCGCCAACATCCCGTTCATCCGCCACAACCTGTGCCCGCTGTCGTTCATCGAGGTACCGCAGCAAGACTACGTGGACGCGCTGCTGGGAGTCTATGAACTGAACCGCATCGAACTGCTGCGCGACGTCTTCGTCTCGGCCTACGCGCATTCGTGCCAGCACTATGTCGCGGTCATTCGGGAGCTGGTCCCGCCCGATGTCTTCCGGCTTCGATACCGCCGTGCGTTGAGCGAAGTCGTCGCGGGCATCGTGCGCGGCGGCGACGCGCTCACGGCATCAGCGGTGCGCGCCAGGATCCCTTCGACGGTCGACGTGAGCGACCAGGATCACTTCGTCGACCTGGTTGTCGGCGAGTTCAAGAGCCTGCATGCAGGCAATGCCGTTCGCTTCGGCCTCAGGCCGTTGGAGTTCGCGGCCTGGCAGGAGGGGAACAAGGGTCACGCCTGAGCGCGTCGACGGTTGAACCATTTCGAGGCGGCTGTCACTCACCCCTTTCATGAACCAAGGGGGCGCCATGGAAATCACCGAGAAATCACGTCCGCGCACATTCATTCCATCATCGATCGACCCCGCGCTAAACCCTTACGGCGAAGGCAAGACGCTCATCGAGACGCTGAGTCGTGACCTTGGAATCGACATCTCCGATGCCGACAAGGCAACGCAAGCCAAGTACAAGGCGTTCACCAAACATCACCCGTTTCTGCATCCCGCCTGCGCGCTGTGGTTCGCCAAGCGATGCCTCGCCCAAGGCAACAAGCGTCGCTTTCGTGAGGTCGTGACGACATTCAAGCTCACACGCCTGCAGGGCATCGTCGAGGGCGCTGGCATCGTCACGAGTTCCTTGAAGAATCTGCCGCATGTTCACCAGATCGAGTTCGCTACCGGGTGCGAACTCACCATGGAATGCATCGCTGAGTTGTGCGATGTGCTGAAGGAAAAGCGCAGCGTCCCGTTTGAGTTGGACTTGCTCGGATGCATCACCTGTTGCGATGCCCTGCTGTCACTCTCCTGGGCGATGCCCGGCTTGCTTGGCTTGGCAATGCTGAGCATCTCGGACCCCGATGTGACCGATGACGGTGATTGGATCACCGCACTCGCAGCGGGCCTCGTCCACAACCCCGAGCTGCTCGCCTTCAAGCTCCGCGTGCCCCACTTGACACAGGAACAAGCCGAGGCGCTTGGCGAAGGATGTCGGTCACTGACTGAACTTCACCTTGAGTGCGGGAACCTGAGCTCGCTGGCTCATCTGCTGAAAACCTTGGGCGAAAAGGCACCGCCCGATCCGGACAGCCCCGGGACGGCGGCACGCCCGCTCGCCACCCTGAGCATCGTCGGACGCCCGGACGCAGGGCAGGCGCACTTTTCCAAGGGATCCGTCGGGTTCCTGCGCGAACTCATCGCTCGCTGCCCTTCGCTGAAATGCGTTCGCATTTCACCGTCCCTGCATGCGCAGAACTTCTCGGAGTTCGAGGACGTGATGGCTCTCTGCGGTTCGCAGTGGAAGGGAATCGAGATCGACGTTGACTTCGGCCTGGTCACCGATCAGTTAGCCAAGAAGCAGCCGGGCGAAGTCATCGAGCTCGAGACAGGTCGAGTCATCAAGCTGACACTCGCCTACCTGCGACGAAAAGAGGCCTCTCACCGCCTTCTGCCCGAGAAGGAGCTTCAAGGCCTCCTGCATCGGCAACTTGCCGCCGCGCTGCAAGACAAGTTGTTGCCCGAAGACGTCATTCATGAGATCAGCCGCAGGCTGGTGGCTGATCGCTCGCCACCGGCCAGTCACCTCGTGACGTTGAACGCGCTGTCGCGCACCGACAAGACGGCTGCCGCGCTGGGTTCGGCCACAGCACTGCGCAGAGCACACTTCGAGCGCTTGAAGGGCTTGATGACATTGTCGGCCTGTGCCTTCGGAACCCGAGAGCTGGCGGATCCGCTGTGTCTGGCGCTGACAGGATGGCCTCTGAAGGGAAGGCTCTTGACGACGGAGGGTGAGAAAGCCTTGACGTCATGGATCCGGACCGGCCGGCCTGACTGCAACGCACTTGAAAATGCCATCGGGGAGGCGGAAGCGCACCGATGGAGCAAGCAGAAGCATCAAGCGAAAGAACTGCTGACCTGCGGTTTCGAGGATGAATTTCTCGCGGAGCAACGGACCAGAGTGGGATTCCAGGACTCGCTTCAGACCGGCTTTGACATCACGCGGTTGGACATGGAGCTGTCCGATGCCGCGGATCGCCTGCGTCTGAAAAGAATGATCGACGGTGCCACCAAAACCGTCTCGAAAGCGATTCAGCTCTTCAAGAACCCATGGGGGAAAAACGACTAGGACCCCAACCCCTGCGCCACATACCGCGTCACCTTCGGCGGCGACTGCTCCACATGGAAACCCAGGCGCCGCTCGCGCAACTCCATGTCGAACACCGTCATCCGCTCGAAGTGCCGCAGATGCTCGGCCCATGATTCGTTGACGAACTGCTCCACGTAGAGCGCCGGGTCGGAGGTGTCGCGGAACAGGCTCCACGACAGCACGCCGCGGCGCAGGCAGCTGCTGCGCCGCTCCTGCATCACGTGCAGGAATTCGCCGGCGCGCACCGGGTCGATCCGGTACTCGATCGCGATCAGCACCGGCCCGTCGTGCGGGTCCAGCGGCAGCGCGGTCACCGGTGGCTTCAGCGTGTTGACCGGCGTCAGGTCTTCCTTGGCCACCGCCGACAGCCGCACCCGCCGCGTCAGCAGCAGCGCCACGCAGCCCATCGCCGCCGCGGCCATCAGGCTGCTGCGCACGTCGGTCATCGCCGCCACCTGGCCCCACAGTGCCGCGCCGGCCGCGCTGCTGCCCATCAGCGCCATCTGGTAGATCGACATGCCGCGCGCCCGCACCCAGTCGGGCAGCGCGAGCTGCGCCGACACCGTCAGCGAATTGGCCACCGAGATCCACGCCGCACCAGCCGCCACCATCGCGATCGCAGCCACCGCCACGCTCGGCGCCAGCGCCACCAACACCATCGCGATCGCCTGCACGAACGAACCCCAGCGCACCAGCTCGTCGGACCCCAGCCGCTGGCGGATGCGCGGCAGGTTCAGCGCCGCGGCGATCGCGCCCGCCCCCATCGACGCCAGCAGCAGCGTGAAGGTGCCGGCACCGCCGCCGTGCAGCCGCTTGGCCACCAGCGGCAGCAGCGCGAGCAGCGCGGTCGACTGCAGGAAGAACAGCGACACCCGCAGCAGCACCACGTGCATGCGCGCCGACTGGCGCACGTACTGCACGCCGACGCGGATCGCGCCGAGGAAGCGCTCGCCGGGCAGCGTGCTCGCCTTCTGCTCGCGCTTCCAGCGGCTGATCGTGAACGCCGCGCCGATCGACAGCAGCGCGTTCAGCACGAACACCCACGCGCTGCCGGCGCTCGCGATGATGGCGCCGGCCACGATCGGCCCGATGATGCGCGACGCATTCATCGCGATGCCGTTCAGCGCCAGCGCCGACGGCAGCTGCGAGCGCGGCACCAGTTCCGGCACGATCGCCGCGAACACCGGCCAGCGCATCGCGAGGCCGATGCCGTTCGCGAAAGTCAGCACCAGCAGCAGCGGCGCGTTCATCGCATCGAACGCGATCGTCATGCAGGTCACCACCGCCACCACGGCCACCCACACCTGCGTCAGCATGAAGTAGCGCCGGCGGTCGAGGATGTCGGCCATCGCGCCGCTCGGCAGCCCGAGCAGGAACACCGGCAGCGTCGACGCCGACTGCACCAGCGCCACCAGCACCGGCGAGGTCGTCAGCGAGGTCATCAGCCAGGCCGCCGCCACGTCGTTCATCCACATGCAGACGTTGGCGGCCACCCAGGTGCCCCACAGCATGCGGAACACCGGCAGCGACAGCGGCGCCCAGGCCGAAGCAGCGGGTGCAACGGGCGGAACGGCAGGGGGAACGGGTGGCGGAACGGGCGGCGGAACGACGGGCGTGCTGGACATCCCGCAACGGTAGCACCGCCGCCGCGTCCATCACATGTGGGATGGACGTAGACCGGCAGCGCCCGATACTGGCCACGCAGTCTCAACCACCACGGAGGAGCCCATGAAGCTCTTGATCTCCAAGGGTGCGTCCGGTCCGGACGTGGCTCGCCTCGCGCAGGCGCTCGCCACCGAGCTCGGCCCCGATGCCGCGGATTTCCCGGTGCTGACCAGCGCCGCCTCCTCGATCGACGACGGCTTCGATGCCGCGATCCGGCGCTGGCAGGCCGGCATCGGCGTCATCGCCGACGGCATCGTCGGCCCGCGCTGCCAGATGCTGCTGAAGCTCGCCGACGAAGGCCCGCCACCCGATCCGGTGCTGACGGTCGGCTTCGTCAGCCAGCTGTTCCCCGCCACCAAGCCGGCCAACATCGCGCGCTACCTGCCGTATGTCGAGGCCGCGTTGCGCGCGGCCGGCCTGGTCGACCGGCCGATGGTGCTGGGCGCGCTCGGCACCATCCGCGCCGAGACCGAAGGGTTCGTTCCGATCGCCGAGTTCCAGTCGCGCTTCAACACGCCACCGGGCGGCGCGCCGTTCAGCAGCTACGACCTGCGCCGCGACATCGGCAACGGCGCGGCCGGCGATGGCGCGCGCTACAAGGGCCGCGGCTTCGTACAACTCACCGGCAAGGCGAACTACAAGCACTACGGCGAGGTGATCGGCCTCGCGCTCGATGCCGACCCCGACAAGGCGAACGCGCCCGAGGTGGCCGCGGTGGTGCTCGCGCAGTTCCTGTTCGACAAGGCCGACAAGTTCCGCGCCGCGGTCGGCAAGGGCGATCTCGCCGCGGCACGCAAGCTGGTCAACGGCGGCGCGCATGGGCTCGACGCATTCCGCAGCGTGTTCGACCTCGCCGGCGCCGCGCATGCGCCGGGGACCGCCGGAGCGGGGGCAGCCAAGCGCGCAGCGCCCAAGTCGCGCCGCCCCGCCGGCAGCACCCACCGCGTCTCGCGCACGAAGAAGGACACCGCCGACCTGCGCGACCGCCAGTACATGCCCGCGGCCCTGACGCTGCCCGACGAGTTCCCCGGCGCCGAGGTCGTGCAGCGCTTCCTGCCCGGCTATGCCAAGGCCGGGCTGATCCTGAACCAGGGCAGCGAAGGCGCCTGCACCGGCTTCGGCCTGGGCTGCGTCATCAACTACCTGCGCTGGCTGAAGGCGAAGACGCCGGCCCGCTTCGAATCCGTCAGCCCGCGCATGCTCTACACGCTGGCTCGCCGACACGACGAATACGACGGCGAGAACTACGAGGGCTCGAGCTGCCGTGGCGCGCTGAAGGGCTGGTTCAACAACGGCGTGTGCCTGGAGAAGGACTGGCCCTACCAGGCCGACAAGTCCGACACCGCGCGCTACGGTTTCGCGACGCGCGCCACGCAGAACACGCTGGGCGTCTACTACCGCGTCGACACGCAGTCGATCACCGACATGCAGGCCGCCATCGCGCAGCACGGCGCGGTGTTCGTCTCGGCCTTCACGCACGACGGCTGGGATGGCGTGCCCGACGTCGCCGGTGAACCGAAAGGCCATGCCGACCTGCCGCTGATCGGGTTCGACGGCCGGCCCTCGAAGGAAGGCGGCCATGCGTTCGCGCTGGTCGGCTTCAACGACCGCGGCTTCGTGCTGCAGAACTCCTGGGGCAGCGACTGGGGCGCCGGCGGCTTCGCGACGCTGTCGTACCTCGACTGGCTGGCCAACGGCATGGACGCCTGGGTGGTCGCGCTCGGCGTGCCGGGCGTGGTGGCCGGGCGGCTCGCGGTGTCGCAGCCGGGCGCCCAGAGCACCGGCGCGAAGCGCAGCGACGCGAACCGCAACGGCTGGTGGGACACCGCCCTCGCCTACCAGCACAGCGTGGTGCTCGGCAACGACGGCCGCGTCAGCCGCTACCTGACCGAGGACGAACAGCCGCGCAAGCTGCAGCAGCAGGCCTACGCGTTGCCGGACCAGTGGTTCCGCAGCCAGCCCGACGGCCCCGGATCGGGACCGAAAAGGCTGCTGCTCTACGTGCACGGCGGCCTGAACAACGAGGCCGATGCGGTCAAGCGGGCCGCCGCGATGGGCCGCTACCTGCTCGGCAACGGCTGCTACCCGCTGTTCCTGGTGTGGAAGACCGGCATGCTCGAATCGATCGGCGACATCCTGTCGGATGCCTTCCACCGCGAACCGGCACGCGCCGGGGCCGGCGAATGGCTGACCGACAAGACCGATTTGCTGATCGAGAAGACCATCGGCCGCCCGCTCGCCAAGCCGATCTGGAGCGAGATGAAGGAGAACGCGCAGCTGGCCTTCGCGCCGCGCCATGGCGGCGAGCTGCTGCTGGACGCGATCCAGTCGCTGGCCGCCACCTGGGGCGCGCAGTTCGAGCTGCACCTGGTCGGCCACTCGGCCGGCTCGATCGCGCTCGGCCACTTTCTCAGCGCCCTCACGGCGCGCCAGCACGCCGGCCGCGACGACGGCCTCGCGCAGCGCCTCGCGTCGGTCAACCTGTATGCGCCGGCCTGCACCGTCGCGTTCGCGAACCAGCACTATGCGGGCAACCCGCAGGTGATGGAGCGGCTGCACCTGGACGTGCTGTCCGACAAGGTCGAGCGCGACGACAACGTCGCATCGATCTACCGCAAGTCGCTGCTGTACCTGGTGTCGAACGCGCTGGAGACCGACCTGCGCACGCCGATCCTCGGGCTCGACGCCGTCAACGACACCGCGTTCGCCGGCTGGGACGGCTCGTCCGACACCGGCGAGGCGCTGGCGACCTGGCGCGCCGCAGCGGCCGATGCGAAGCTCGCGGCGCGCACGCAGCTCGTCACCAGCGACCGCATCGAGACGGCGATCGGCAGCGACGGCAAACCGGTGCTGGTGCGGGCGTCGCACGGCGGTTTCGACAACGACATCGAGGTCGTCACGCGCACGCTGCAGCGCATTCGCGGCAACGAACCCGTGCTGAAGGTGGACGACCTGCGAGGGTATTGACGCACCACCAGGACACACGGCCAGGGCGGCCTGCTCCTACAGGCATTCAGTTCCGCGTCCGACGCAGGCGGCCCGGCGTGGCGGCCATCATCGCGCCATGAACATCACGCCGATCCCGTACGACGCGTCCTTCGAACACGCCGAGGAGGACGAGTCCGAGACCTGCGACCAGATGATCAAGACGATGCGCGACATCGCCCAGACCACCTGGGCGCATTCGGGCCACGGCCTGCGCGGTGTGCACGCCAAGAGCCACGGCCTGCTGCGCGGCGAGTTGCGCGTGCCCACCGGGCTGCCGGCGGCGTATGCGCAGGGCGCGTTCGCGGCGCCCGGCGAATGGCCGCTGGTGATGCGGCTGTCGACGATCCCCGGCGACATCCTCGACGACGCGGTGTCGACGCCGCGCGGCATGGCGATCAAGCTGATCGGCGTCGACGGCGTGCGGCTGCCCGGCAGCGAAGGGCAGTTCACGCAGGACTTCGTGCTGGTCAACGGCCCGGTGTTCGGCTCGGCCGGGCCGAAGCAGTTCCTGGCCGGGCTGAAGCTGCTCGCGGCCACCACCGACCGCGTGCCGACGCTGAAGAAGGCGGTCTCGGCGGTGCTGCGCGGTGCCGAAAGGGCGATCGAGCAGGTGGGGCTCGAAAGCGGCACGCTGAAGGCGCTCGGCGGGCATCCGCAGACGAACCCGCTGGGCGACACCTACTTCAGCCAGGTGCCGATGCTGTGGGGGCCGTACATGGGCAAGGTGCAGGTGGTGCCGGTGTCCGAGGAACTGCAGGCGCTGACCGGCGCGCACGTCGAGATGCACGACCGGCCACAGGCCTTGCGCGATGCGGTGCTGTCGCACTTCGCACGGGCCGGCGGCGAGTGGGAGCTGCGCGTGCAGCTGTGCACCGACCTGCAGACGATGCCGATCGAGGATGCGTCGGTGCGCTGGCCCGAGGACCAGAGCCCGTTCGTCACCGTCGCGCGCATCGTGATGCGGCCGCAGCTCGCGTGGACCGAGACGCGCTCGGCGGCCATCGACGACGGCATGTCGTTCAGCCCGTGGCACGGCCTCGCGGCGCACCGGCCGCTGGGCGCGGTGATGCGGGTGCGCAAGCGGGTCTACGAGATGTCGGCGCGCTTCCGGGCCGAGCACAACGGCGTGCGGATGGCGCAGCCGCGCTCCGCCGACGAGTTGCCGCCCTGATCAGGCCCGCGGCACGACGGCCGTGACCTCGATCTCGACGCGCGCCCGCGGCTCCATCAGCGCGCTGACCTGCACCGCGCTCATCGCGATCGAGTAGCTGCCGACCAGCTCGCGGAACACCGCACCGACCTCGCGGCCGCGCGCCAGGTACTCGGCGCGGTCCAGCACGTACCAGGTCATGCGCACGATGTGCTGCGGTGTCGCGCCGCCTTCGGCCAGCACCGCGCAGACGTTGCGCAGCGCCTGCCGCACCTGGTCGACGAAATCGTCGCTCTCGAACTCGCAGCGTTCGTTCCAGCCGATCTGGCCGGCGACGAACACCAGCACGCCCTCGGCGGCCACGCCGTTCGCATAGCCGCGCGGGGGGAGCCACTCGGGGGGTTGCAGCACTTTCATCCTGATGTCTCCTCTTTGTGTACGCAGGCTTCGACAGGCTCAGCCCGAACGGAGCTTGAAGCGCTGCAGCTTGCCCGTCTCGGTGCGCGGCAGCGCGGCGCAGAACTCGACCGCGCGCGGGTACTTGTACGGCGCGATCGCCTGCTTGGTGAAATCCTGCAGCGCCTTCGCCATCGCCGCATCGCCCGCCTGCCCGGCGCGCAGCACGACGAAGGCCTTGACGATCTGCCCGCGCTCGTCGTCCGGCACGCCGACCACACCGCACTCGGCCACCGCCGGGTGCAGCAGCAGGGCCGCCTCCACCTCCGGCCCGGCGATGTTGTAGCCGCCCGAGATGATCATGTCGTCGGTGCGCGCCTGGTAGACGAAGTAGCCGTCCTCGGTCTGCAGGTAGGCATCGCCGGTCAGGTTCCAGCCGTCGCTCACGTACTGGCGCTGCCGCTCGTCGGCCAGGTAGCGGCAGCCGGTCGGCCCCTTGATCGCGAGGCGCCCCACCTGCCCCGGCGCCAGCGGCCGGCCGGCGTCGTCGACCACGCAGGCCCGGTAGCCGGGCACCACGGTGCCGGTCGCGCCCGGCCGCGCATGCGACTCGTCGTGCGAGATGAAGATGTGCAGCAACTCGGTCGACCCGATGCCGTCGATGATCTCGATGCCGCTCGCGTCCTTCCACAGCTGGCGCGTTGCGGCCGGCAGCGCTTCGCCGGCCGACACGCACTGGCGCAGCGACGACAGGTCGTGCGCGGCGAGCTGGCCGGCCATCGCACGGTAGGCGGTCGGCGAGGTCACCAGCGTGGTCGCGCGGTACTGCGCAATCGCGGCCGGCAGCGCATCCGGCCCCGGGCGCTCGATCAGCACCGTCGACGCGCCCACCGACAGCGGGAACAGCAACAGCCCGCCGAGTCCGAAGGTGAACGCGAGCGGCGGGCTGCCGATGAACACGTCGGCGGCAGTCGGCCGCAGCACATGGCGCGGCCAGCAGGCGCAGGCGGCCATCACGTCGCGGTGGAAATGCAGCGTCGCCTTCGGCGTGCCGGTCGTGCCCGAGGTGAAGGCCATCAGGCAGGTGTCGTCGGCCGCGGTGCGCACGGTGTCGAAGCGGGCCGGCTTGGTGGCCGCGCGCGCTTCGAGGCTGCCGTCGCGATCGGTCATGAAGTGCAGCACGTGCGCGAGCGTCGGGCAGGGCGGGCCGGCCAGCGCGAGTTCGTCGGCCAGGCGGACATCGCACAGCGCATGGCTGATCTCGGCCTTGTGGACGATCTGCACCAGCTCCTTCGCGCGCAGCAGCGGCATGCTGCCGACCGCGATGCCGCCGGCCTTCACGACGCCGAACCAGCAGGCGGCCAGCATCGGCGAGTTCGGCCCGCGCAGCAGCACGCGGTTGCCGGTCACGAGGCCGAGGTCGTCGACCAGCACATGCGCGATGCGGTTGGCCTGGGCCTGCAGCTGCGCGTAGGTCCAGCGCACGCCTTGTCCTTGCGTTTGCCCATGAATGCACAGCCGGTCGCCATGGCCTTCATCGACCCAGCGGTCCAGCAGTTCGGCCGCGCAATTCAGCTCGGCGGGGAACTGCAGCTCCGGCAGGTCGAACACCAGCTCGGGCCATTGATCGCGCGGCGGCAGGTGGTCTCGGGCAAAGGTGTCGACATGCGCGGACATCTCACGCTCCTTTCAACAGCTCTCGGGCGATGATCAATTGCTGGACCTCGGTAGCGCCTTCGTAGATGCGCAGCGCACGGATCTCGCGGTACAGCGTCTCCACCGTGTTGCCGCTGACGACGCCGGCGCCGCCCCACAGCTGCACCGCGGCATCGATGACCTGCTGCGCGCCCTCGGTGGCGGCCAGCTTGGCCATCGCGGCCTCACGGGTCACGTTGCGGCCCTGGTCGCGCTGCCATGCGGCGCGGTAGGTCAGCAGCGCCGCGCTGTCGACGGTGGTCGCCATCTGCGCGAGCTTCGCCTGCGTGATCTGGAAATCGGCCAGCGTCTGGCCGAACATCTTGCGGGTCGTCGCGCGTTGCAGCGCCTCGTCGAGCGCGCGCCGCGCAAAACCGAGCGCGGCCGCCGCGACCGAGGTGCGGAAGATGTCGAGCGTGCGCATCGCGAGCTTGAAACCCTGGCCTGCTTCGCCGAGCCGCTGCGTCTTCGGTACGCGGCAGCCGCTGAAGCGCAGCCTCGCGAGCGGGTGCGGCGCGATCAGCTCGATGCGCTCGGCGATCTCCAGCCCCGGCGTGTCGGCATCGACGATCAGCGCGGTGATGCCGCGCGAGCCCGGGGCTTCGCCGGTGCGCACGAACAGCACGTAGAAATCGGCGATGCCGCCGTTCGAGATCCAGGTCTTCTCGCCGTCGATCACGTAGGCGTCGCCATCGTCGCGCGCGGCGCAGGCAAGCGCGGCCACGTCGGAGCCGGCCTCGGGTTCCGACAGCGCGAACGCCGCGATCGCGTCGCCGCGCGCGACCCGCGGCAGGTAGCGCTCGCGTTGCGCGGTGGTGCCGTCGAGCGAGATCGCTCCGGCGCCGAGGCCCTGCATCGCGAACGCGAAATCGGCCAGGCCGTGGTATCGCGCCAGCGTCTCGCGCAGCAGGCAGATCGCGCGGGTGTCGATCGCGTCGCCCGGCTTCGCGGCGATGGCGTGCTGCAGCCAGCCGGCGTCACCGAGCTGCTTCACGAGATGACGGCAGGTGGTGTCGACATCGTCGTGCGGCACGTCGGCGAGGTGCTCGGTGCACCAGCGCGAAAGCTCTTGTTCCAACGCGACGTGCCTTGCCTCGAAGAACGGCCAGTCGAGGTGCGCACTCATCAGTCGCCTTCGAAGACGGGCTTGGCCTTCGCGGCGAAGGCCTCGTACGCCCGGTGGAAGTCCTGCGTCATCATGCAGATCGCCTGCGCCTGGGCCTCGGCTTCGATCGCCTCGTCGACGCCCATCGCCCATTCCTGATGCAGCATCCGCTTCGTCATCGCATGCGCAAAACCCGGCCCGGCCGCGATCTCGCTCGCCCAGGCCAGCGCATCGGCCTGCAGCGCTTCCGGCTGGCTCACCCGATTCAGGAAACCCCACTGCAGCGCCTCGTCGCCGCCCAGCGAGCGCCCGGTGTACAGAAGCTCCGACGCCCGCCCCTGCCCGACGATGCGCGGCAGCAGCGCGCAGGCGCCCATGTCGCAGCCCGCCAGCCCGACGCGCGAGAACAGGAAAGCCGTCTTGCTGCGCGAGGTGCCGACCCGCAGGTCCGACGCCATCGCGATGATCGCGCCGGCGCCGGCGCACACGCCGTCGATCGCCGCGACGATCGGCTGCGGGCAGGCGCGCATCGCCTTCACGAAATCGCCGGTCATGCGGGTGAAGGCCAGCAGGTCGGGCATCGTCATCTTCGTCAGCGGGCCGATGATCTCGTGCACGTCGCCGCCGGAGCAGAAGTTGTCGCCGGCGCCCTGCACCACGATCGCCCGCACCTCGTCGACCTGCGCGAGCGTGCGGAACAGGTCGCGCAGTTCGGCATACGACTCGAAGGTCAGCGGGTTCTTGCGCTCCGGCCGGTTCAGCGTGATCACGCCGACGCGGCCGTGCAGCGCCCAGCCGACGTGCCGCGGCACGATCGCGGCCGCGCCCTGGCGGTTGCCGTCCGCGAGGTGGGAATCCATCGCACGCGTCATGGGGTCTTCTCCTTCGTTCGGGTCTTCTTCAAGGCTTTGGCAGGCAGCGCGCTGTCGACGCCGGCCAGGTGGCGCTTCAGCACCGAGAGCAAGTCCTGCACCTGGGTCTTCTCGTCGGCCGACCAGCCGGCGAACAGCTCGACGACCCACTGCTCGTGCGTGGCCGCCATGCGCCGGAACTGGCGGCGGCCGGAGGCTGTCAGCTGCACAGCGAACGCGCGCCGGTCGCCCGGGTGCGGCGCGCGGCGCACCAGGCCTTCGGCTTCGAGCTGGTCGGTGATGCCGGTCACGTTGCCGCCGGTCACCATCAGGCGCTGCGACAGCTCGCCCATCGTCAGGCCGGCCGGCTCGCGCTCCAGCTGCGCCAGCAGATCGAAGCGCGGCAGCGTGGTCGCGAACTCGCTGCGCAGCCGGTTGCGGATCACCGACTCGACGCGGTTGGTACAGGACAGCAGGCGCAGCCAGAGCTTGAGGGCTTGGTGGTGATCGTCGATGACGCGGGATTCGAGGTCGTTGATTTCGGAAATCACATCACCTCCCCGCCGGCCACCGCGATCGCCTGGCCGGTGATGCTGGCCGACTCGCGCCGGCACAGCCACAGCACCGCCTGCGCGACCTCGTCGGGCTGCACCAGGCGGCCCTGCGGGTTGGCGGCGGCGAGGGCGTCGCGCGCCGCTTCGGTGCTGCGCTGCGTCTTGCTCGCGATCTGCTCGACGGCGCGGGCGACGATGTCGGTGTCGGTGTAGCCGGGGCAGACGGCGTTGACGGTGATGCCCTTGCGCGCGACTTCGAGCGCGAGCGCGCGCGTCAGGCCGAGCACGCCGTGCTTCGCGGCGCAGTACGCGGCGACGTAGGCGTAGCCCTTCAATGCGGCGGTGCTCGCGATGTTGACGATGCGCCCGAAGCCGCGCTCGGTCATGCCGGGCAGCACCTGCTGCGTGCACAGGAAGGTGCCGGTCAGGTTGACCTGCAGCAGGCGGTTCCATTGGTCGAGCGTGGTGCGGGAGAAAGGCAGGCTCTCGACCTGGCCGGCGTTGTTGATCAGGAGATCGACGGGGCCGGCGGAGTCGAAGGCCTGTTCGACGCTGGCCGGGTCGGTGACATCAACGGGGCAGACGTGGATCGCGGGCAGGGCTTCGACAGGCTCAGCCCGAACGGATTCCCCACCGTTCACTCCGGCCACTCCCCCGTTCGCTCCGGCTCCTCCCCCGTTCGCCCTGAGCCTGTCGAAGGGTCGGGCTGAGCCTGTCGAAGCCCTGCCCGCCAAGCGCTCCCGTGCCTGCAGCAACCGGGCCTCGCTTCGCCCCATCAACGTGACCCGCGCCCCCTCCTCCAGCAGCGCCGCCGCGATCGCCGCGCCGATCCCGCTGCCCCCACCCGTCACCACCGCATGCAAGCCGGTCAGCGTGCTCATACGCCCTGCGCCAGGTTCGCCTGCTCTTGCGCCGACAGCCCCGCCGTCTGCGCCGCCATCGCGCGCTCGCGCTCCAGGTTGCGCTCCAGCTGCGACTTGCCCGACAGGTACTGCCGCGGCCAGTCCGCCCCCACGCCGTTGACGTGCCCGATCTTCGCGGCCTCCAGCAGCGTCCACGCCGGGTTCGCGAGATGCGGCCGCGCGATCGCGCACAGGTCGGCGCGGCCGGCCGCGATGATGCCGTTCACATGGTCGGCCTCGAAGATCGCACCGACCGCCATCGTCGCGATGCCGGCCTCGTTGCGGATCGCCTCGGCGAACGGCGTCTGGTACATGCGCCCGTACACCGGCTGCTGCTGCGGGCTGACCTGGCCCGACGACACGTCGACCAGGTCGGCACCCGCCGCCTTGAACGCCCGCGCGATCGCGATCGCATCCTCAGGTGTGTTGCCGCCCGGTACCCAGTCGTGCGCCGAGATGCGGACCGACAGCGGTTTGTCGGCCGGCCACGCCGCCCGCATCGCCGCCAGCACCTCCAGCGGGTAGCGCAGCCGGTTCGCCAGCTCACCGCCGTAGACATCGGTGCGCTGGTTGGTCAGCGGCGACAGGAACGACGACAGCAGGTAGCCGTGCGCGCAGTGCAGCTCGAGCCAGTCGAAGCCGGCCTGTACGGCACGCCTGGTGGCCGCGACGAAATCAGCGGTGACGCGGTCCATGTCGTCGCGCGTCATCGCCCGCGACCAGTCGCTGACGCCGTCCAGGTACTGCTGCGGCGAGGCCGAGACCAGCGGCCAGTTGTCGGCAGCGAGCGGGAGGTCTTCGCCATCCCACGGCGCGCGCGTCGAGCCCTTCGCGCCGGCGTGGCCGAGCTGCATCGCGATCTTCGCGCTGCTGCCCTGGTGCACGAAGTCGACGATGCGCTTCCACGCGAGCATCTGCGCATCGGTGTACAGCCCCGGGCAGCCGGGCGTGATGCGGGCGTCGGGCGAGGTGCAGGTCATCTCGGCGAACACCAGCCCGGCGCCGCCCAGCGCGCGTGCGCCGAGGTGCACCAGGTGGTGGTCGCCCGGCACGCCGTCGACCGCGCTGTACTGCGCCATCGGCGAGACGACGACGCGGTTCTTCAGCGTCACACCGCGCAGCGTGAACGGCGTGAACATCGGCGGCACGGCGTGCGTGCCGTCGAGCCCGGCACGCGTGGCCAGCCATTGCTCGTAGCCGCCGACATAGGCCGCATCGCGCAGCCGCAGGTTCTCGTGCGAGATGCGCTGCGAGCGCGTCAGCAGCGAATAGGCAAACTGCGGCGCATCGAGCCGCGCATGGCGCTCGACGTTCTCGAACCATTCGGTCGAGTTGCGTGCCGCGTTCTGGATCTTCAGAACCTCGATGCTGCGCTGCGCTTCGTAGCTCGACAGCGCCTGGTCCAGCGCGCCCGGATGTGCGTGGATCTCGGCGGCCAGATCGATCGCATCCTCCAACGCCAGCTTGGTGCCCGAGCCGATCGAGAAATGCGCGGTGTGCGCCGCATCGCCCATCAGTACCACCGGCGCGCGGCCGTTGTGGTGGATCCACCGCTTGCAGACCACCCGCGGAAAGCGGATCCACTGCGCCGAGCCGCGCAGGTGCGCCGCATTCGACATCAGCGGCTGGCCGTCCAGGATCTTCGCGAACAGCTCCTCGCAGAACGCGATGCTCTCTTCCTTGCCCATGTCGGCCAGGCCCGCGGCGCGCCACACCGGTTCGGGCGCCTCGACGATGAAAGTCGACGTATCGGCATCGAAGCGGTAGGCGTGCACCTGGAACCAGCCCCATGCCGTGCGCTCGAACGCGAACGTGAACGCATCGAAGCGCTTGTGCGTGCCGAGCCACACGAAGCGGCACAGCCGGGTGTCGACATCCGGCTCGTAGGTGGCGGCGTAGCGACTGCGGATGCGGCTGTTCAGGCCGTCGCAGGCGATCACCAGGTCGGCGTCGACGGTGGTGTCGTCGGCGCAGTCGGTCTCGAAGCGCAGCAGCACGCCCTCTTCGGCACAGCGGTCCTGCAGGATGTTCAGCAGCTTGCGCCGGCCGATGCCGCAGAAGCCGTGGCCGGACGAGCGGATCACCTCGCCCTTGAAGTGCACCTCGATGTCGTCCCAGTGGTTGAAGGCGTCGAGGATCTGCGCGGCGCTCTTCGGGTCGGTGCGCTGCACGGCGCCCAGGGTCTGGTCGGAGAACACGACGCCCCAGCCGAAGGTGTCGTCGGCGCGGTTGCGCTCGAACACCGTGACCTCGTGCGACGGATCCTGCTTCTTCATCAGCAGCGCGAAGTACAGGCCCGCCGGGCCGCCGCCGATGCAGGCGATGCGCATGGTTGTGTGAACTCCGGGGCGCCGCGGCGGGAATCGCCACGCTGGCGCAATTTAGACCTTGATATTTCAGGTGTCAAGTATCTCTATCCGGCGATGCGATGTCTGAAATTACCGACACCACGAGGCCGGCGGCGGTGCTACTGTTCCGGCCGTGAAAAAGCTCTGGGACATCTCCCCACCCATCGCGCCCGACTCGCCGCTGTTCCCCGGCGACGAGGCGTATTCGCAGGCCTGGACCGCGCGCATCGGCCCGGGCTGCCCGGTCAACCTGAGCGCGATCACGATGTCGCCCCACATCGGCGCGCATGCCGATGCGCCGCTGCACTACGGCGACGACGCGCCGGCGATCGGCGCGGTCGACCTGGCGCCCTACCTGGGCCGCTGCCGCGTGATCCATGCGATCGGCATCGGCGCGCTGGTGCGGCCGGAGCACCTGGTGCCGTTCGCCGCCGACCTGCCGCCGCGCGTGCTGGTGCGCAGCGTGCTGAAGGCGCCGACCGCGTGGTCGCCGGAGTTCACTTCGTTCGCGCCCGAGACCATCGGCTGGCTGGCCGACCGCGGCGTGCAGCTGGTGGGCATCGACAGCCAGTCGGTCGACCCGGCCGACAGCAAGACGCTGGACAGCCACCACCAGCTGCTGGCGCGCGACCTGCGCGTGCTCGAGAACCTGGTGCTCGACGACGTGCCGGCCGGCGACTATGAACTGATCGCGCTGCCGTTGAAGCTGATGCTCGCGTGCGCCTCCCCGGTGCGCGCCGTGCTGCGCGAACTCTGAAAGACCCCTGCATGACGACGACACGACAAGATTGCCTCGCACTCGACAACCGCGATGAATTGGCGCCGCTGCGCGAGCTGTTCGACCTGCCGGATGGCGTGATCTACCTCGACGGCAATTCCCTCGGCGCGTTGCCGCGCGCCACCGCGGCCCGCGTGCAACAGGTGGCCGCCGCCGAATGGGGCCGCGACCTGATCAAGAGCTGGAACACCGCCGGCTGGATCGACCTGCCGCAGCGCATCGGCGACAAGATCGCGCTGCTGTTGGGGGCAGGGCCGGACGAGCTGATCGTCGCCGACTCGACCTCGGTGAACCTGTTCAAGGCGCTGTCGGCGGCGCTCGACCTGGCGCAGCGCGACACGCCGAGCCGCAAGCGCATCGTCTCGGAGCGTTTCAACTTCCCGACCGACCTGTACATCGCCGAGAGCCTGGCGCGGCAGCGCGGCTTCGAACTGATGCTGGCCGGCGCCGACGAGATCCCGGCGCTGATCGACGACCGGCTCGCGGTGCTGATGCTGACGCACGTGAACTACCGCACCGGCCGCATGCACCGCATGGAAGAGACCAACCTCGCCGTGCATGCCGCCGGCGCGCTGGTGGTGTGGGACCTCGCGCACTCGGCCGGCGCGGTGCCGGTGAACCTGAAGGGCAGCGGGCCGCGCGCCGGCGCGGCCGACTTCGCGGTCGGCTGCGGCTACAAGTACTTGAACGGCGGCCCGGGCGCACCGGCCTTCGTCTGGATGCACCCGATGATCGCCGCCCGCATGGACGCCGAGCAGCTGTGGCAGCCGCTGTCGGGCTGGCTCGGCCATGCGGCGCCGTTCATGTTCACGCCCGACTACCACCCGGCCGCCGGCATCCGGCGCTTCGTCTGCGGCACGCCGCCGGTGCTGTCGCTGGCCGCGCTGGAGTGCGGCGTCGACACGATGCTCGCGGCCGAGGCGCACGGCGGGCAGCCGGCGCTGCGCCGCAAGTCGGTCGCGCTGACCGAGCTGTTCATCGCGCTGGTCGAGGCGCGCTGCGCCGGCCACGGCCTCACGCTGCAGACGCCGCGCGACGCAGCGCAGCGCGGCAGCCAGGCGAGCTTCGCGCGCGCCGAGGGTGGCTACGCGGTCATGCAGGCGCTGATCGCGCGCGGCGTGATCGGCGACTTCCGCGCGCCCGACATCCTGCGCTTCGGCTTCACGCCGCTGTACACCCGGTTCATCGACGTGTGGGACGCGGTCGAGCACTTGGTGCAGGTGCTGCAGACGGGCGAGTGGCAACAGGCGCGCTTCAACCAGCGCGCGGCGGTGACATGAGCTGCCCGCACCACGAATCCGGCGACGCCTCGGGCGAGCAAGGCGCGGGCGAACGCATCGTCCGCGAGGAAGGCGCGCAGCTCGATTTCTCGCGCGACATGAGCTATGGCGACTACCTGCACCTCGACGAGGTCCTGAACGCGCAGCACCCGCTGTCGCCCGAGCACAACGAGATGCTGTTCATCGTGCAGCACCAGACCAGCGAGCTGTGGATGAAGCTGATGCTGCACGAGCTGGGGGCCGCGGTGCAGCGCATCGCGAGCGACGACCTGGGCACGGCGTTCAAGATGCTGGCGCGCGTGAGCCGCATCATGGAACAGCTGGTGCATGCCTGGGATGTGCTCGCGACGATGACGCCGCCGGAGTACTCGGCGATCCGGCCGTACCTGAGCAACAGCAGCGGCTTCCAGAGCTGGCAGTACCGCTGCATCGAGTTCATGCTGGGCAACAAGAATGCCGCGATGCTGAAGCCGCATGCGCACACGCCGGAGATCCTGGCGCGTGTCGAGGCGGTGTACCGCGCGCCGTCGCTGTACGACGAGGCGCTGCGGCTGCTGGCGCGGCGCGGCTTGCCGGTGCCGGCCTCGCATGTGGAGCGGGACTGGTCGCAGCCCTACGCCTGCGACGATGGCGTCGAGCAGGCGTGGCTGGTGGCCTACCGCGCGCCGCAGCAGCACTGGGACCTGTACCAGCTCGGCGAGGAACTCACCGACCTGGAGGATGCGTTCCGGCTGTGGCGCTTCCGCCATGTGACGACGGTGGAGCGGGTGATCGGCTTCAAGCGCGGCACCGGCGGCACCAGCGGCGTCGGCTACCTGCGCAAGATGCTCGACGTGGTGCTGTTCCCCGAGATCTGGAGATTGCGCACGAATTTGTAGCCCGGATGCCAATCCGGGAGACGTTCGAGACACAAGGAGTCGACATGATCCACGAAGTATTCACCTACCTGCGCGTGCGCGACACCGCCGCCGCGATGGCGTTCTACGCACAGGCCTTCGGTGCGAAGGAAGTATTCCGCCTGACCGAACCCTCCGGGCGCATCGGCCACGCCGAAATGCAACTCGGCCCGTCGGTGCTGATGCTGTCGGACGCGTTCCCCGAGTACGGCATTGAAGCGCCGCCGGTGGGCGGCACGACCAGCTACGCCAGCGTGCACCTGCATGTCGACAACGCCGACGCGGTGCTCGACCAGGCGGTGGTGGCCGGCGCCACCGTGCTGATGGCGCCGACCGACCAGTTCTATGGGGAACGCAGTTGCAAGCTGCGTGATCCGTTCGGCCACGAATGGCTGATCGGGCACAGCATCGAGAAGCTCACGCACGAGGAAATGCAGCGCCGCTACACCGCGCTGATGACGGACCCGTCAGCGCAGTGAGCGGTGCGTGGGTCAGTCGGTGCCCTGCGGGAACACCACCACCGGATTGGCGGTACCGCGCGAGTTCACGGTGACTTGCTTGGTGACCGTCTTGCCGTTCAGTGTGGCTTCCATCTTGTACTGCCCCGGCGGCGCCTTCACCAGCATGTAGGGGCCGTCGGCCTGCGCGTCGAACACGACGTCGCCTTCCCTGTCCATCAGCTTGACCTGCGTGTCGGCGGTGAACTGGTTCTTCGAGCCGGCCTTCTCGTAGATCTCGATGGCGAGCGGGTAGTCGCGCTTGGCGTCCTTGAACGCCGGCACTTCCTCGTAGGCCACGCCGCCCGTCACGTAGGTGATGTCGCCGGCCTGCTTGGTGGGCGGCAGCGGGGCGCGGTCGTCCTGGGCCCACACGGCGGTGCCGGACGCAATGGCGAGGGCGGCGGCGATCGGGGCGAGCAGGGACTTGTGGCTGTTCATGATGAAGTCCTTTCTTGTCATGAAAGTGAGCTTCATTGGACCGCTTACCGTGGCGCATGTGCCTGGGACGATGCCGGCGCTACCGGACAGGCATCGGCGCGCGGACGTGTCAGTGCAGAGGCCTTTCTCTGTAAGAAAAGAAAAAGCCGACCCGCAGATCGGCTTTTGCCAGGCAGCGAGAACCCGGTCAGCCCAGGTTCACCGGCACGAAGATCCGCTCGCCATCGCGCTCGACCAGCAGCGCCACGCTCTTCGGCTTGCCGGCCATCACGGCCCGCACCTGCTCGATCGACGTGACCGGCTTGCCGTTGATGGCCAGCAGCACGTCGCCCGCCTCGATGCCGGCGCGCGCCGCCGGGCCGTCGACGTTTTCGATCACCAGCCCCTGCTCGAGCTTGCTCTGGCGCTTCTCTTCGCGCGTCAGCTGGCGCAGCGACAGGCCAAGCTGCACGCCTTGCGCGTCGCCACCATTGGCGGACGCGACGTCCTCGTCCGGGTCGGCACCGCCCAGCTTCACGTCGATCGAACGCTCGGCCCGCTCGCGCCACACCGACAGCTTCACCTTGTCGCCGGGCGCCGCCAGGCCGATGCGGCTCGACAACGCACCCGAGCGCACGATCGGGTCGCCGTTCACCGCGGTGATCACGTCACCCGGCTTCAGCCCGGCCTTCTCGGCAGCGCTGTCCTTGGTGACCTTCGCGACCAGCGCGCCATCCGGGCGCTTCATGCCGAAGGACTCGGCCAGGCTCTGGTTCACGTCCTGCACCGCGACACCCAGTCGGCCGTGCGTGGCGCGGCCGGTCGCGACGATCTGGTCCTTGACCTTCAGCGCCACGTTGATCGGGATCGCGAAGCTCAGGCCCTGGAAGCCGCCGGTCTGCGAATAGATCTGCGCATTGATGCCGATCACGGCACCGGTGCCGTCGAACAGCGGGCCGCCGGAGTTGCCGGGGTTCACCGCCGCATCGGTCTGGATGAAGGGCACGACCGCATCGCCGGGCAGCGAACGGCCCTTCGCGCTGATGATGCCGGTGGTGGCTGTCTGCTCGAAGCCGTAGGGCGCGCCGATCGCGAGCACCGGGTCGCCGACCTCGATGTTCTGCGGGTCGCCCAGGCGCACGATCGGCAGGTCCTTGGCCTGGATGCGCAGCACCGCGATGTCGGTGGCGGCGTCCGAACCCAGCACCTTGGCCGAGAACTCGCGGCGGTCGCTGAGCTTGACGGTCACTTCCTTGGCTTCGCGCACGACGTGGGCGTTGGTCAGGATCAGGCCGTCGGCGCTGATGATGAAGCCCGAGCCCTGGCCGCGGAACGGCACCGACGGGTTGCCGCGCTGGCCACGCTGCTGGAAGCCCGGCAGGCCGCGGAAGAACTGGAAGAACGGATCGTTCTCGGCACCGGGCGGCAGGCCTTGCTGCTGCTGTTCCTCGGCCGAGGCCTTGTGCAGGCCGGCGACGGTGACGCCGACGACGGCCGGGCCGGAGGTGGCGACGATCGCGCGGTAGTTGGGCACCTGGCCCGCGGCCGGCAGCATCGGCACCGGGGCCGGCGCGGTGGACGAGACGGCGACAGGCTTCGCCTCGGGTTTGCTCTTCAGCCACTCGGGCGTCAGGCTGAAGGCGCCGGCCGATCCGGCGGCCAGCACCCCAGCTGCGGCGAGGGCAGCGGTCAACGACTTCATCTTCATGTGATCTCCTGGGGACAAGCGTCGCGGAGGATTCCGCATGGGACGAACGATAGGGCCGGGCGGCACGCCGTGGGTTAGCGGTGGGTTAGGGCTCGGTGAGGCGAGGATTAAGACTGCGGCGCCAGCACCGTCGCGACGCACTCACCGAACCCGATGCGCCGCTGCCCATCGCGCTCGCAGAACGCCCGCAGCGCAACGCTGTCGCCGTCCAGCAGGAAGCGTCGCGTCTCGCCGTTCGGCAGCGTGATCGGCGCCTTGCCGCCTTGCGTCAGCTCCAGCAGCGAGCCGCCCTGCTCCGGCAACGGCCCCGATTGCGTGCCGCTGCCCAGCAGGTCGCCGGGCCGCAGGTTGCAGCCGTTGCTGCTGTGGTGCGCCACCAGTTGCGCGAGCGTCCAGTACGCATCGCGGAAGTTGGACTGCATCAGCCGCGCCGCCGCCTCGCCGCGCTCGCGCATCGCCGGCGTCTGCAGCCACACCTCGAGCACGATGTCGATCGCGCCTTGCGCGCGGTTGGCCTCGCCGTCGAGGTGCGGCAGCGGCTGCGGCCGGTCGGCCGCCCGCTCGAACGGCCGGCGGAACGGCTGCAGCGCCTCCATCGTGACGATCCACGGCGACAGCGTGGTCGCGAAGTTCTTCGCGAGGAAGGGCCCGAGCGGCTGGTACTCCCAGGCCTGCACGTCGCGCGCCGACCAGTCGTTCAGCAGCACCAGCCCGGCCAGGTGCTCCTCGGCCCGCGCCATCGCGATCGGCTCGCCGAGCGCATTGCCGGGGCCGACGATCGCGCCGAGCTCCAGCTCGTAGTCCAGCCGCTGGCACGGCCCGAACACCGGCACCAAGGCGTCTGTCTTGTACTGCCCGCGCGGCCGGTGAAAGGCCTGCCCGCTGACCTGCAGCGATGAGCTGCGGCCGTGGTAGCCGATCGGCACCCATTCGTAGTTCGGCAGCAGCGGTTGGTCGGGCCGGAACAGCTTGCCGACGGCCGTCGCGTGGTGGATGCCGGTGTAGAAATCGGTGTAGTCGCCGACCTCGCACGGCATCGCCATCTCGGCCTGGGCCTGCGGCACCAGGCAGGACTGCAGCCACGGTTCGTCGTCGGAGCCTTCGCGCAAGGCATTCGATAACGCCGCGCGCACCGTGCGTCGTGCCGCCGCGCCGAGCGCGATGAACGCGTTGAGTTCACCGCGCGCCAGCGGCTCCAGCAGGCGCGACACCTCGGGCGACCACGGGCACAGCTCGTGCGCGAGCCGCAGGTCGAGCACCGCATCGCCGATCGCCACGCCGCCGCGCAGCGGCTCGTCGCTGCCACGGCGCCGGAAGCGCCCGAGCGGCAGGTTCTGCAGCGGGAAATCGGTCAGCGGATCCTGGGCCGACGCGACCCAGCTGCGCAGCCCCGCGTCGTGCGTGTCGTCGAGACCGGCGATGTCAGCGGCGTTCATTGGAATCCGTCCTTCAGGTTGCGCCAGCAATCGGCGTACGCGCCGTCGAGCGCACCGCCCTTCATCGCCCACTCGGTGGGGCGGAAACGGTAGCGGCTCTCGAACATGAAGGCCAGCGTGTTGTCGAGCTTGTGCGGCGCGAGCGGCGCGTTCGACGCACGCTCGAACGCATCGGCGTCCGGGCCGTGCGGCACCATGCAGTTGTGCAGGCTCGCACCGCCGGGCCGGAAGCCTTCGGGCTTGGCGTCGTACTGGCCGTGCACCAGCCCCATGAACTCGCTCATCAGGTTGCGGTGGTACCAGGGCGGGCGGAAAGTGTCCTCGGCCACCAGCCAGCGCGGCGGGAAGATCACGAAGTCGCAATTCGCCGTGCCCGGGGTGTCGCTCGGCGACGTCAGCACCGTGAAGATCGATGGGTCCGGGTGGTCGAAGCTGATCGAGCCGATCGTCATGAAATTCGCGGTGTCGTACTTCAGCGGCACCAGGTTGCCGTGCCAGCCGACCACGTTGAACGGCGAGGCCGCGCAGCGCGCCGACCACAGCCGGCCGCCGTATTTCTTGATGAGCTCGTGCGGCGCGGCGTCCTGCTCGAAGGCGGCGACCGGCGCGAGGAAATCGCGTGGGTTCGCGAGGCCGTTGCTGCCGATCGGCCCCAGCTCCGGCAAGCGGAAATGCGCGCCATGGTTCTCGCACACGTACACGCGCGACGGCGCGTCGACCGCCACCTTGAACGCCATGCCGCGCGGCAGCAGCGCGATCTCGCCGGGCGCCACCTGCAGCACGCCGAGCTCGGTCGTGATCGTGAGCGAGCCCTGCTGCGGCACCAGCAACATCTCGCCATCGGCATTGACGAAGGCGCGCTGCGTCATCGAGCGGTTGATGAAGGCGATGTGCGCGGCCATGCCGGTCTGCGCATCGACATCGCCATTGACGACGATGCTGCGCAGCCCGTCGACGAAATCGAGCGGTTCGGCCGCGGCGTCGGGCACCGGCGTCGGCGCCCAGCGCAGCGGGTCGGGCGGCGCGTCGACGCCCTCGGCCGCACCGCTCTTCCACCACGGCTGCGCATGCGGCGCGTAGCCGCCGACCACCACCGACGGCTGGCGCCGGTACATCCAGGTGCGCCGGTTCTCGGCCCGCGGCGCGGTGAACGCGCTGCCGCTCAGCAGCTCGGCATACAGGCCGTGCGCCGCCTTCTGCGGGCTGTTGCGGCCGAGCGGCAGCACGCCGGGCACCGCCTCGCTCGCGAACTGGTTGCCGAAGCCGCTCTGGTAGCGCAAGGGGTCCGTGGGTGCCATGGCTTGATCTCCGCCGACGAATTCGTTACTGTCTAACTGATTCTACATATCCGAATTCACCGATGACATCCAACACCCCTCGCGGCATCCAGAGCATCGAGGTCGGCGGCCAGTTGCTGCGCGCGCTCGCCCACCACGGCCGGCCGATGGCGCTGAAGGACCTGGCGCGCGAAGCCGGCATGGCGCCCGCCAAGGCGCACCCCTACTTGGTGAGCTTCGGCAAGCTCGGGTTGATCGCGCAGGATGCGGCATCGGGCCGCTACGGGCTCGGTCCGCTCGCGATGGAACTCGGGCTCATCAGCCTGCAGCAGTTCGACCCGCTGCGCCTGGCCACGCCGCTGCTGCCGGCGCTGGCCGCGCAGGTCGGCCACACCGTCGCGATCGCGGTGTGGGGCAACCGTGGGCCGACCATCGTGCGCGTCGAAGAGGCGCCGTCCGCGGTGCACGTCAACATGCGCCACGGCACCGTGATGTCGATGCGCGGCACCGCGTCGGGCCTGCTGTTCGCCGCACACCTGCCGCCGGCCCGCCTGCGCGAGGTGCTGGCGCAGGAGCCGCACGGCGGCCGCCGCACGCTGGACGCCGCCTTCAGCGCGCAACTCGCGACCATCCGCAGCGAGGGCCTGAGCCGCGTCGTCGACGGCGCGGTGCCCGGCGTCAGCGCGATGGCCGCCCCGGTGTTCGACCTGCACGGCGACCTGGTGCTGAGCCTGGCCGCGATCGGCCCGAACGCCACCTTCGACGTGCGGCCGGCCGGCCCGGTTGCGCTGGCGCTGAACGCCTGCGCCGCAGCCGTCTCACGGCAGCTCGGAGCGGCCGGTATAGTCGGCGGCTGATCAATGCATCGGGAGCGAGGGATGGGAGTTCAACGCCAACGGCACGCCGGCGCACGCATGCGCGCCACCTGGATCAGCCTGCTCATCGCAGCGGCCGGCCTCACCGCCTGCGGCGGTGGTTCGGATGGCGATTCCAGCAACCGCCTCGTTTCGTCGCAGCAGTACGCGCAGCAATGCGCCCCGACCAATCCCGACGCGTCCAGCCACACCGGCAGCCTCGACATCGAGAAGCAATGGGTGCGCGCTTACATGAACGATGCCTACCTCTGGTACGGCGAAGTCCCGAACATCACCGCCGGCCAGGCGCAATACAGCAACACGTCCGACGTCTACGGCTCGCTCGACAACTATTTCGAGGCCCTGAAGACGACCGCCGTCACCGCCAGTGGCGCCCGCAAGGACCAGTTCAGCTTCATCCTCCCGACCGCCACCTCCACGGCGCTGTTCGACTCCGGCGTCGAGGCTGGCACCGGCATCAACTGGCGCATGCTGTCGTCGCGGGCGCCGCGCGGGCTGCGTGTGTCGTACGTGACGCCGGGCACCGAGGCCGCCACCAAAGGCGTGCTGCGCGGCGACACGCTGGTGACGGTCGACGGCGTGTCGGCCGACGATGAGACGGCGGCCGGCGTCGGCGTGCTCAATGCCGCGCTGTTCGCCAGCGACACCGGCGGCACGCACGCGTACGTGCTCAACCGTGCGGGCGTGGGCCAGGTGAGCGTCTCGCTGACCACCGCCGCCATCACCACCAAGCCGGTGCTGAACTACAACGTGGTGACCACGCCCACCGGCAAGGTCGGCACCATTGTCTTCACGTCGCACGTCGCACCGGCCGAGGCGCAATTGATCGAGGCGATCTCGTCGCTGAAGGCGCAGGGCGCGACCGACCTGGTGCTCGACCTGCGCTACAACGGCGGCGGCTACCTCTACATCGCGAGCGAGCTCGCCTACATGATCGCCGGCCCCGCGCGCACCAGCGGCCAGGTGTTCGAGAAGCTCAACTACAACGCGAAGCGCACCTCCGACAACGCGCAGGCGCCGTACCCGTTCCAGTCCACCAGCACCGCCAACGCGGCGCTGCCGACGCTCGACCTGTCGCGCGTCTACATGCTGACCACCCACGAGACCTGCTCGGCCAGCGAGTCGGTGATCAACAGCCTGCGCGGCGTCGGCGTCGATGTGCGGCAGATCGGCAGCACCACCTGCGGCAAGCCCTACGGCTTCGCGGCGCAGGACAACTGCGGCATCTCGTACTTCCCGATCGAGTTCCAGGGCGTCAACGCGCAGGGCTTCGGCGACTACACCGACGGCTTCGCGCCGAACGGCAGCGGCGGCGCCGGCATTGCCGGCTGCACGGTGGCCGACGACTTCACGCAGCCGCTCGGCAGCGCGAACGAAGGCATGTTGAAGGCCGCGCTCGACTACCGCGCGAACGGGAGCTGCCCGGTGGCTTCATCGCAGGAGTCGCCAAAGGCCTTGTCGCTGGCCAGCGGCCGCGGCGCCGCGCTGCGCGGCCGGCCGCTGCTGAGCAACCGCTTCCTCACGTCGTCGCGCTGAGGAAGCCCTCGACGAGCGCCGCGAACTGCTGCGGCTGCTCGGCCACGCTCAGGTGCGAGGCCTCGGCCAGCACCTCGAGCCGCGCGCCGGGAATGCGTTCCGCGATGGCCTGCGACATCGCGACCGGCGCGCCGGCATCCAGCTCGCCGGCGATCACGAGCGTCGGGCAGCGCACCTGCGGCAGCCGCTCGAGCCAGTCGACCTCGCGCACCGCGTGGCAGGTCGCGGCATAGCCGGCGGCCGACGTGCGCAGCAGCGCCGCACGGAACGCCGCCAGCGCCTCGGGCTGGCCGCTGCGGAAGCCGGCGTGGAAATAGCGCTCCATCACCACGTCGGCGATCGCCTCCAGCCCGCCTTGCTCGACGGCCGCGATGCGCTGCGCCCAGGCCGCCTGCGCCGCCTCGGGATAGCGCGCAGTGGTGTTGGCCAGCACCAGCGAGCGCACCAGCTCCGGGTGGCGGATCGCCAGGCCCTGCCCCACCATGCCGCCGAGCGACAGCCCGACCCAGGCCACCGGCCCGGCGCCCCATTCGCGGATCACGCGGGCCGCGTCATCGACCAGCTCGTCCATGCGGTACGGCCCCGCCGGCATGGCCGAGCCGCCGTGGCCGCGGTGGTCGTAGCGCAGCACCTCGTGGCGTGGCGCGAGCCGCGCGGCCAGCGTGTCCCACATGCCGAGGTTCAGCCCCAGCGCGTGGCTCAGCAGCACCGGCGCGCCCTCGCCCTGCAGCGCGACCTTCAGCTGCGGCCGGCTGAAGGTGTGGTGGGCGGAGGTGCGCACGCCGGCCGACAGCGGCGCCGGCGGCGGCAGCAGGCCTTCGTCGCGCAGGATCTGCGTGGTCAGCTTGAACGCGGTGTTGGCGGCCGGCACCCCGCAGTAGATCGCGCCCTGCATCAGCGTCTCGCGGATCTTCTCGACCGGCACGCCGCCGCGCACCGCGGCGCGGCAATGCAGCTCGAACTCCTCCCAGCGCGCCAGGCCCATCGTCATGCCGAGCACCAGCAGGCGGCGGGTCGTCGTGTCGAGCCCCGGGCGGCCCCAGATGTCGTGCCACGCGTAGCGCGTGATCAGCGACTGGAATTCGGCGTTGAAGGCCGACGTGCCGTCGAGCGATTGGTCGACCCAGGCGTCGCCCAGCACCGCACGGCGGTTCTTCACGCCGCGGTCGAAATCATCCTGTTGCTTCGGCATCACGGGCCCTTTCGAATGGCTCAGTGGGGCACTATCGGGGGTAACCAGGCCGACCACGGCGCCTCGGCGTCCAGCGCGGCGGCGCGCTCCTGCCACAGCGCGAGCTGCGGATCGGCGACGCGGCTCGCCTGCGCTGCGGCGCGGTCGGCATCGAACAGCGCGTCGACCTGCTCGGCGTTGAGTAGCGCACGCAGCGTGTCGTCCTTGGCCAGCGCCTGCAGCAGCACCTCGCGCAGCGATCGACCACCGGCCACCCCCTCGTGCGACCACGCCTCGAGCAGCGCATGCGCGCGCGCCTTGCCCAGCTGCAACGCCAGCTGCATCGCCACCGCTTCGGCGAACACCAGCCCGTGCTGCGCATCGATGTTGTGCCGCATCCGCGCGGCATCGACCTGCAGGCCCGGCGCGGCATCGGCCAGCGCCTTCAGCGCGCCGTGCACGCCGAGGTAGAGCCCCGCCGTCTCGGCCAGCTCGGCCTGCCAGTTGCCGAGGCCTCGTTCATGCTCCTGCACCATCGCGGCCAGCAGCGCGGCCACGCGGTGCGGCGTACGCAGCGCGCCGGCCAGCGCCGTCATCGCGGCGACCGGGTTGCGCTTGTGCGGCATCGTCGACGAGCCGCCGCGCCCGGCGCCCGCGGGCTCGGCCAGTTCGCCGAGCTCACCCTGCGCCATCAGCGAGATGTCTTTCGCGATCTTGCCGAGCGCGCCGGCCAGCACGCCCAGCTCGCCGGCCAGCGACGCCAGTTCGTCGCGCTGCGTGTGCCACGGGCCGGGCGGCAGCCGCAGGCCGAGGTCGCCGGCCACGCGGTGGGCGACGGCCGGGCCGCGCTCGCCCATCACCGACAGCGTGCCGACCGCGCCGCCCAGCTGCAGCTGCAGCGCCTGCAGGCCCGCGGCGCGCAGGCGCTGCCGGCAACGCAGCAGCGGCGCGATCCAGGCCACCAGCTTGAAATCGACGCTGACCACCTGCGCCGGCTGCATCAGCGTGCGCGCCAGCACCGGCACGCCACGGTGCTGCCGTGCCAGCAGCAGCAGCGACGCGGTGAGCGTGCCGAGGTCGCGGTCGACCAGCGCCAGCGCGCGGCGCGCCGTCAGCGCGAGGCCGGTGTCGATCACGTCCTGGCTGGTGCTGCCCCAGTGCACGAACCCGGCCGCGTCGGCATCGAACAGGCCGACGGCCTGCGTCAACGCCTTGACCAGCGGAATCGCCAGGCTGCCGGCGCGGCCGCTGGCGTCGACCAGCGCGCCCAGGTCGTACAGCTCGGCCTTGCAGACGCCGGCGATCGCCTGGGCGGCCGCGGCCGGCACCAGGCCTTCGGCGGCCTGGGCCCGCGCGAGCGCCGCCTCGAAGTCGAGCATCGCCTGCATCACCGACGCCGGCGAGAACACCGCCGACATCTCGGGCGTCGACAGGAAGCTCTCGAACACCGAAGGCCCTGTCGACATCACCAGTCTCCGCTCAGGCGGCCGCGGCCTGCGTCTTCAGGTGCGTCTTGCGATCGCTCAGGCGCTGCAGGCAGCTCAGCGAGCCCAGGTGGGCGTAGATCAGCGCCAGCATGCCGTTGCGGTACAGCTCGAGCACCGTCGCATCGGACAGCGCCCGCAGCTTGTCTTCGTCGACGACCTGGAAGCCGTCGACCGAGAAGGCCTCGCCGTCGTTCAGCGTTCCTTCGGCGCGCATGCCCTTCAGCAGGTCGAGCTCGCGCAGGCGTTCGCAGAACAACGGGGTGCGCTGCGCTTCCTGGTCGTACAGCTCGAGCAGCTTCATCGCGTTGGTCAGCGTCTCGGTCGGCTCGCCGGTGGCGCTGAGCAACGGCACGCCTTCGGGGCCGTCGACCAGGCCGGCGTAGCTTTCATCGACGACCACCGAGAGTTCGTCGCCGGTGCCGTCGGCGCGGGCGACCCGCGTCAGGCCCAGCGGGTAGCAGCGCAGTGCGGCCGGCACGTAGCGGCCGAACCACTGGCTGCCTTCGACGAACAGGTTCTCGCCGGGCGACAGGCCGAGCAGCACGACGGGGTTGAGCTGCGGGCCGCCGCTCTCGGTGGTGCCGCTGTTGACGAAGAGGATCGGGTATTCCTTGCCCGCCTCGACGAACTCGCCGAAGGTGCAGAACAGCGCGTTCATGCCGGCAGCCACCGATGCGTCGAGCGGCAGCAGGTGCTTGCCGGCATGGCGCGTGCGGTCGAGCAGCGCGGGCTTCTTGTAGAGGGCAGTGATCATTGAACTTCAGCTCCAGGGGGCAAGGCGGTGGCCATCACCTTGTCGACGCGCTTGCCGTCCAGGTCGACCACCTCGAAACGCCAGCCTTCCCAATCCACCGTGTCGGCGGTCTTGGGCAGCCGGCCCAACAACAACATGATCATGCCGGCCAGCGTGTTGTAGCGGCCGCGGTCTTCCTCGGGCAACTCCTTCAGCGCCAGCCGGTCCTTCAGCTCGGGCACCGGGATCAGGCCGTCGAACAGCCAGCTCTCGTCGGCGCGCTGCACCGCCCAGGCCTCGCCGTCGGCCGGGGTCGTGAACTCGCCGGTGATCGCCTCCAGCACGTCGCGCACCGTGATGACGCCCTGCACCTCGCCGTACTCGTCGACCACGAAGACCAGCTGGGCCGACGACGCGCGGAACTGCTCGAGCAGCTCCATGCCCGACAGTGTCTCGGGCACGAACACCGGCGCCTGCAGGCCCTCGGTCAGCGCCAGCGGCCGGCCCTGCAGCATCTGCTGCAACAGCGTCTGCGCCGAGATCACGCCGACCACGTCGCTCAGGCTGCCGCGGCACACCGGGTAGCGCGAGTGCTCCTGGTCGCCGGTCACCTTCAACACGTCGTCCAGGCCGGCCGCGGCGTCGAGCCAGATGATTTCGGTGCGCGGGATCATCATCGAGCCGACCTGGCGGTCGTCGAGGCGGAACACGTTGCGCACCATCTGGTGCTCCTGCGCCTCGATCACGCCGGCATCCAGGCCTTCCTCGAGGCTGGCGGCGATCTCTTCCTCGGTCACCGAACGGCTCGGGCCGCCGCGGATGCCCAGCAGGCGCAGCGTGCCCTCGGTGCAGAACGACAGCAGCTTGACGAAGGGGCGCACCGCCATCGACAGCCACTCCATCGGCTGCGCGACCAGGCGGGCCACGTTCTCGGGATACATCTGCCCGAGCCGCTTGGGCACCAGCTCGCCGAAGATGATCGTGACGAAGGTGATGCACATCACCACGAGCGCGGTGGCGGTGATGCCGGAGGCCTTCTCGTGGATGTTGAAGGTCAGGTGGATCCAGCCGGCGAGCGGCTCGGAGAAGGCGGCCTCGCCGACGATGCCGTTGAGCACGCCGATCGACGTGATGCCGATCTGCACGGTGGACAGGAACTTGGTGGGGTTCTCGTGCAGGTCCATCGCGGCGCGCGCGCCGTCGTCGCCGGTTTCCACCATCACCTGCAGGCGAGCCTTGCGGCTGGCGGTGAGCGCCATTTCAGACATGGCGAACAGACCGTTGAGGATGATCAGGAAGGCGAGGAGCGCTATGTCCATGGAAGCACGCTGCCGGGGCCCGGCCCGGAACGCGCAAAACGACGAAGGCCGCAAGGGTAGCAGATGGCGCCGGCGGGACCGTGACGGGGGTGTCGGGCGCTTGCCGGGCACATGCCGGGCAGAATCCCCGCCATGAACTACCTGATCGGTGACCTGCAGGGCTGCTGCGACCCGCTGGAGCGCCTGCTCGAGAAGATCGGCTTCTCCGCCTCGCGCGACCACGTCCACCTGCTGGGCGACCTGGTGAACCGGGGCCCGGCCTCGCTGCGCACGCTGCGGCGGCTGCAGCAGCTGGGCTCGTCGGCGACCTGCCTGCTGGGCAACCACGACCTGCACCTGCTGGCGGTGGCGCACGGGGTGCGGGCGCCGGGACGGCGCGACACGCTGGGCGAGATCCTGGACGCGCCGGACCGCGCGGCGCTGATCGACTGGCTGCGCGGGCAGCGCATGGCGGTGCACGCGCACGGCTGGCTGATGGTGCATGCCGGCGTGGCGCCGCAGTGGGACCTGGCGACGACGCTGGCGCTGGCCGGCGAGGTGGAGCAGCGGCTGCGCGGCGACGACCTGGTGGGCTTCCTGCGGGTGATGTACGGCAACGAGCCGGCGCGCTGGGATCCGGCGCTGCAGGGCGCGGACAGGCTGCGTTTCGCGGTGAACGTGCTGACGCGCGTGCGCTTCGTGGCCGCCGACGGCACGCTGGACATGTCGAGCAACGAGGGGGCGGACGCCGCGCCGGCGGGGCTGTTCGCCTGGTTCGACGCACCGCAGCGCCGCACGGCCGGCGTGCCGATCGCGTTCGGGCATTGGTCGACGCTCGGGCTGACGGTTCGGCCCGACCTGATGGCGCTGGACACCGGCTGCGTGTGGGGCGGGCAGCTCACCGCGGTGCGGCTGGGCGGGCCGGGCGAGCTGCCCGAGGTGATCCAGGTGGACTGCCAGCAGGCGCAGAAGCCGGGCTGACGCGCGCGGCCGGACTACAATTCCGGCCTCTTGCGTGGCAGCGGAGAGATGGCCGAGCGGTTTAAGGCACTGGTCTTGAAAACCAGCGATGGGCAACTGTCCGTGGGTTCGAATCCCACTCTCTCCGCCAAAGCGGGCCCCAACGCCCCTGGATCGACCACAGCAGTCGATCCCATTCGACTACGCTGCAGCCAGAAAAATCGATGCAAACGGCTCGGTCGCCGGCAACCTGAGCGTTCGCGTCTTCAAACAGAACGGCGCAACCCACAGACGCAATTCAGGTGCATGCGAGAACTCGAACACCGGCAACGCCTGATCGAACACCTCAGTGCGCGGATACACCAGCACTACGTCGCCCGAGGCCCTAAGGTAGCTCTGCCCGTAAGCATGCAGTTGATAGAAGTCGGCTTGTGCGAGACCGTACTTTTCCGCGCCGCTGGATTTGCGGCTGTCGAGCAGCTTCCATTTGGTGTCGAGAACGAGGCGCTCGCCGGCAGCCTCACGCACCAGCAGGTCGGGCTTCAGGCGGAACCAGTCGACGCCCCGGTGGCGAACCAGGTGATGCTGCCGGGACTGCGTCTTCAACATGAGCAGCGGCTGGAGTTGCCGGGCCAGGTGCTTCGCCACGAATGTCTCGAACAGCGCATCCATCGGGAACAGCAGCGAGGGCGCGTCGTTGGCACCGGTGCCAGTCAGGGGTGACTCCTCTTGAAGGATCAACCGGGCCCAGGCGGTGGCGTCCTCGTAGTGGGCCATGCCCCGATCGATTCGAACGCGCTGCAGGTCCTCGCGGATCCGCGTAGATGGCGGAACATCGGCGAAGACGAAGGACAACTCACGGGCCAAACGCTGGTTCTGGTCAGCCGTCGTGACGCTGAGAACAATCCTCAGAGCCGCATGCAGTAAACGGTTCTCGGGCCTGTTGGGCGAGAACTCGTCGTGGTCGGTGAAGAAGCGATCTGGTCGATGCAGGTTCTGCCGCAACTGCTGCGCCACGAGCAACTTGCCGCGCAACGCGAAGAGATTCGACTGCACCGGCTCGTAGTCCCGACGAAGACCGCGCTTGACGACATGCTCGACGGCCGACAGGAACTCGGTGATGAACACTTCCAGCAGCGGCATCTTCGTCGCCAACAAGTGAGCGCTTTCCGTGCGGATGTGTCTGAAGCCCGGCAAGCACTTCAGCATGTCGATCAGCAACCGGCGCGCTTCCGGCGCCCCACCTTCGATGGCACGCCCGAGCTTGGGCAACACCTCCAGTTGGAATCCGCTCGGGCTGCGCATCACGCCTACGTGGCTGGTGACCTGAACCACGCGACGGCCACGGCGCTGAGTCAACCGCAGCCAGGACGCCTCCCCACGCTCTGCAGTCTGTAGACAAGTCCGTTCCAGCCAGGCAAAGACCTCGGGTGGAACTTCGGTGACACCCGCGCCAGCGCCTGTGGGAGCTACCGCATCAAACTCAAAAATGGTCTCGCCGCTCCGTTTGGGCATGAATCGCACGCTACAAATCAAGTTCGTAGATGCCGACGTATGCTGCAGGCGCGGCAAAGGCCTCGTCGCCCAAGGCATAGCGGCGCTTCGTCGCATAGGCGTCCAGCCCATGTTCGGCGCCGAACAGGCTCTCCAAGTCGGAGGCTTGGTCGTCTCTGACCACGACAAACTGGGCACCATCCGGCTTCTGGTTGTCAGCCAGCACGAGCCTGATCTTCTGCCAGTCCTCAAAAAAATACTCCTCCAGCAAGGGCAGAAGCCGCTGCCGGAAAATCTCGCCCAGTGCAGCGAAGCGGATCGGCCCATCCGGCACCCCGGCAAGCGGCGTGAAGTACGCGTGGCCGATCGTGTGGTCGCGGTCGTACAGCGCCTCTATCCGTTCGTTGATCCGGCCAAGCATGCGCGAGATATCGATGACGTCTTCGGCGACAGTCACTTTCAGGTCGTGCAAGGGCGCGCCGACGATGTCACGCGCGTCCGGCATGCGCGCAATGAAGTCGAACCGGCGGCGAAGCGCGGTATCCATCAAGGCCAGCGACCGGTCGGCCGTGTTCATCGTGCCGATCAGATCAACGTTCGCGGGAACGGCGAAGGATTCGCCGGAGTACGCCAGTTTCACGACCACGGGAGGCCGTGAGCCATTCACGGGATCCCGCTTGTCGGTCTCGATCAGCGTGATCAGCTCGCCGAATATTTTGCTGATGTTGCCGCGGTTGATTTCGTCGATGACCATGGCGAACTGTTGGTCAGGCGCCAAGCGTGCTCTGCGGCACAACTCCTTGAAGGCACCTTCACGGATCTCATATCGAACTTGGCCAGCAGCCTGCTCAGAGTCGAGCACTGGCCGCAAACCTTCGACGAACTCCTCGTAGCCGTAGGACTGATGGAAGGTCACGAGCGAGTAGCGCTCAATGCGCTCACCTTTGCCGCCCGGCCCACGACGAATCTCGTCGACCAGGCTCACAATGGGTTGAAGCTGCTCCTTCCAATTGCCGGCCAGTTGCCACATTGAGTCTGCGGACTTGTCGAAGACCATCGGATCGAAGCGAGCCTTCTGCTTGACAGTCTTCGTATCCTCAACCGTGTGCTCTTGCAGGGTTCCCCAGACGGTTTGATGAATGTTCTTGGTCCGCGCCTTGGCGGCGATCACGGCCTTGATGAAGGGGTGATCGATGATCTGCGCGACCTTGGCGGGGCTCTGGAGGTCGTAGAGCGTCGCTGCCAGCGCCTCCCACCAAGTCATCGAACTGAACTCGTATGAGATTCGTTGCGCGGTCCACTCCGCTGCATCGCCCTGGGCAACCTCGTGCGTGTACTGATCCGCCAGCAGCTGCAGAAGCTGATAGGTCTTGCCGGTGCCGGGTGGGCCGTAGTAGATGCGGTTGAGCGGCTCGCGCCGGGTGCTCGTCATGGCTACCTCTGCCTCGTCGGCATCGTCGCCCGGCTCGACCGGGTCCTCGCGGAGTTGATCGGGCCACAAGCCCTGGCGCTCGTCATCAAGGATCAGCCACGCATCCAATGCAGCTCGGTCAGCCTGCAACGCGGCGTCGATCTTTGAGACCAGGTCATCGGTGATCGGCTGACGCTCGAACTTGGTCAAGCTCGCCGTTCCACGCGGCAGCCAAGACAGCTTTTGCGTTCGCCGCCCGTTCACAATGCCCAGCACGCCGATCGCTCGCTCCTGGCCCGGGTTCTTGCGCCCGAAGCGAATCTGGACGCCTATGCCCACGTGCCACCAGTCGTAGCCAGCGTCATGCACAGCTCGCCCAAGACGGCAGAACAACGTTGCATCAGCGGCCGTCCAGGTATCGATGAACGCCTTGAAGGCGGGCTTGCCGACGAAGCGCTTCAGCAAGTCCTCGTCGCTGAGTCGAACAGCCAGGCCGAGCTTTGAGATCACATCCGCATACCGTAGCTTGAAGCCGCGAATCGCGGTCACGCTCCAGTCAACGAGTTCGGCGAGTGACTTTCCGAGGCCGTCGGACTTGGGTAGCGTGGCCAGTATGAGTGACGAGTTGTCGACTGCGCCGCGCAGCGTCAGGTACTGCTTGCGCCTGGGGTCGCCATCATCCAATCCGACGGTGTCGATCTTGACGACGAACCCCTCCGCGTAATTGATGCCGACCGTGTAGGCCAATTCCTTGGGCGAGTCGCTTTCCGGGTAGATGCGCGCCCAGTTGTACGGCGCGAAGTTGTTCCCCTGGTTCGTCGGCCGCTTGCGCACTACAACTCGCCCCTGGGGGAAGAGACGCTTCTGGACCTCCTGCGCCCAAACCTCGGTGACCGCATACGCAGCCTCCAGGTCCTGGTATGCGCGGTTCTGTTCCGGGTTCGATTTGTCCCGTACCTGCCCCCGCCACTTGTCGAGGAGCTTGAAGTGATCACTGGTGAAGTAGCCGGTCATGGTCGTCAGATTCCTTCCACATCCATTCCATGCTCGGCCAGCCACGCCTTGCGGCGAGCGAAGTCCGGCATCGCGCGCTCCACCCGAAGCCAGAACTCCGGCGTGTGATGCGGCTCATGCAGGTGCGCCATCTCGTGCACGACGACGTACTCGGCAATACGCGCCGGCAGCAGGATGACCTTCCAATGAAAGTACAGCCAATTGCCCTTGCCGCAGGAGCCCCATCGATAACCCAGGTCCTGCACGCGCACGCCGGCCGGCTCTACGCCCATGTGTCCGGCGTGCTCCTGAGCGCGACCGGCCAGCCAAGGCCGGGCCCGCTCGGCATACCAGCGGATCAGATGCTCACGCCCCTGCGGCGCCACCTCGTGATGCATCAGGAAACGTCCGCTGGCCAACTTCAGCGGCTGATCCTGCTCAGGCACAAGCTTCAACCGATGTGTCCGTCCCAGGTAGAGGAAGCCCTCGCCATCAACGAACGACTTGCGCGGCACCGCGCGGTGCAGGCGGTCACGCTCGGCCAGCTTGGTATAGATCCAGAAGCGCTTCTCCTCGACAAAGGCTCGCAGCACCTCGGCGTCCACATCCGGTGGCGCAGTCACCAGAAGCTCACCGGTCCGATCCACGGTGATTTCCATCGTGCGCCTGCGCGTGCTACGCCGGATGCCCAGTTGCAGGTCGTCAACCACCAGCGTGTCCGGCAGCAGCTTCGACTTGGTCGGCTTGCTCGCTGAAGAACGTGACAGGACAGCCACCGTCATGGTTGCACCAGCTTATCGTGCAACGCCCGAGCTTGGTCCATCAGCGCGTCGGACAAGACGCCCGCGCGGGCATCGTCTACTAGCGGTGGCCGCAGCGTCATGATGAACTCGAACACCTGTGCTTTCAGGTCCTCCTGTGCCGCCCGCTTGTTGGCGGACCAGATCTTCGGATCGCTTTGAAGCTCTTGCACCAGCAGTGCAACCAGTTCCACCGCAATGTCCTTGAGTCGGATCAACTCGGCAGAGGTGGGCGATTGCCCTGCGCACACCACGTCCAGAACGGTTCGCAGAAACGGCGCGCAGTGCTCCGGTACGTCGTCGGGCAGGCCACCATCCTTGGACGTGCCTGCGCGCAGTTCGTCGATCATGTGCTGCAGCTGCGAGATCACCTCGTTCCACTGCTCGCCCAGCGTGCGCAGGATGTCGTTCAGCCGTTCCGACAATTTCCGAAAGCGCACTGGGTCTTCATCAAGGTGCCGCCGGATGTGCGAGCGGATCGCGTGCTCCATCTCGGACGCCTTGGCACGCTCGCTCGCCGCACGCCCGAGGTGTGCGTCGAATTCGGCATCGGTCAGCTGGATCGGCGGAATCTTCGGGTCCACGCCCAGCGACACCACGTGGTCGTCGATGAGCTTGCGCACCTTGGCACCCACGTCCTTGCCCAGGACGGGGCCTTCCTTGTATCGGTTGCGCGCCCGCGCGTGGATATAGGCCAGCTGCTTGGCATCCACCGAAAACGGCAACCCTTCCGGCCGAGGCAGTACCGTGTCCAGCGAGGTCAAGAACGCCTTCAGCTTGACGACGAACTCGGCCCGAAGCTTCTCGTTGCCGAGCACTTCGACGCACGCCTCGGTGTCTTCCAGCGTCTCGATGCCACGTTGACGGAACAAGTCCACCACCCGCAGATGCCGCTCGCGCAGGATGGGCACCTCATCCTTCAGGCTCGCCAGTGCGCCTGCCACATCCTCGTCGGCGTAGGCAGCCAACGCCTCCTTCAGGTGTTGCGCCACGCCAAAGTAGTCGACCACGATGCCGCAGCGCTTGCCGAAGCCCGTGCGGTTCACCCGCGCAATGGCCTGCAGCAACTCGGCCTCGCGGATCGGGCGGTCGAGGTACATCACCCCTTCGATCGGCGCGTCAAAACCCGTCAACAGCATCGACTTCACGATCAGGAAGGCAAGCGGGTCGGCCTTGTCGGGCTTGACGTGCGTCAGCGGCTTCTTGAAGCGCTTGACCAGCTGCTCTTGCGCGGCGCTGTCCGTCCACGGCTTCCACGCCGGGTCATCGTTGTTGCTGCCCGAGATGACGGGCGCCATTTCGATGCGTGCCAGCAGCTCGCGGTAGCGCCAGGCCTGCACCTTGGCCTGCAGTGAAGGCGGCCGTTGGCACAGCGCCTCATCGTCCAACGCCTTGTCCTCGGCAGGCAGTGCCGCCGCCTCGGCCAGCAACTCATCGCGTGCGGCCTTCAGCGCACCGAAGTAGCGAATGGCCGCCAGCCGGCTGTAGGCCACCACCTGTGCCTTGTAGCCATTGGGCAGGATGTTGGTGACGTAGTGGCGCAGCATGTCGCGCGCCTTGTCGACGATGAGGGCGGGGGCGTCAAAGATGTGACCCTTGGTGGCGTACTTCTTCTTGATCGCCTCCAGCTCCTCGGGAGAATGCTGACGGAACAGGTCCTCGAACAGCTCATCCAGGCTGGCACCATCCTTGACGGCACCCTGGGCTGTGCGCCCCTCGTACAGCACCGGCACCGTGGCGCCATCAGCTTCTGCTTCCTTGATCGTGTAGCGGTCGATGAACTCGCCAAAGATCTTGTGGGTGCGCTTCTTGTCGCCCATGATGATGGGCGTACCGGTGAAGCCGATCCGGGCGCAATTGGGCAGGCCGGCCAGCAAGTTGGCATGCAGATCGCCCGCCTGGGTGCGATGCGCTTCGTCCACCAGCACGAGGATGCTGTGGTCCTCGTTCAGCACCTCGAACTTCTCGTCGGCCTTGTAGCCGGCCACCGGCTCGGCCACCAGCTGCGGGCTGGCGGGCAGGTCAGACGCCGTCAGCGGCGCATCGCCCTGCGTGTCGGTGTCGCGGTACTTCTGGATCGTCGCGAAGATCAACGCCGGGCCTTTGCGCCGGGCGAGTGTCTTCACGCCGGTGGCGCTCTCGGCCACCTCCACCACTTCGCCGGTCATCGTGGCGGTGGCCGACAGTTGGCCCTGAAGATCCTTGCGATCGGTGACCACGATCACCTTGAAGCGTCGCAGCGCCGCCTCGGCTCGCATCTTGCGCACCAGGAAGACCATCGTCAGGCTCTTGCCAGAGCCCTGGGTGTGCCAGATGATGCCGCCGCGCTGATCCTGCTCGCCGTGCTGCAGGCGCGTCTGCCCCGTCTTCAGGCGCGCGATGGCACGGTTCACTGCCCTGTATTGCTGGTAGCGACAGACCGACTTGATGGTTTGGCCGCCCACCTGCATGAACAGCAGGAAGTTCTTCACCACGTCCAGCAGGTGCGCCGGCTTCAGCAGGCCGGCAATCAGCCGCTCCTGCTCCGACAGCGTGGGCTTGCCCAGCGATTGGGCGACCTCGATCTCGCTGCCCTGCCCATCGGGCCCGACCACCGCCTTCCACTGCGCGTAGTGCTCGAAAGCAGCGCCGATGCAGCCGACGCGGGCGGCGTCCTTGCTGGTGGCCACCAGCAGCTGAACGGTGGCGAACAGGGCTTCATTGCCCTCGTTGTCGTCCACCTCGAAGGCCGCGCGGCGCTGGTTGCTGTAGCGGCGCAGTTGGTCCACCGCTTCGGCCAGCGGCTCCTGCACTGATGGGCTCTTGCATTCCACCACCACCAGTGGAATGCCGTTCACCAGCAGTACCAAGTCGGGCACGATGAAGGCTTTGGCGCTGTTGAAACCCGGCGGGCAATCCACGCGGTACTGGTTGACGACCGTGAAGCGGTTGTTGGCCGGAGTGTCCCAATCGATGTAGCGGATGGTCTGGCCCCGCCCGCCATCCCAGCCGGGCAAGCCCTCGACGGTGAGGCCTTTGATCAGCAGCGCTGTGGCCTTTTGGTTGGCCTCCATCAGCTTGTGTGTGCCCAGGTGGGTGATCGTCAGTACCGCTGCTGAAACACGCGCGTCGTCTAGCCAAGGTTGACCGTCCGGACCGGGGTTCAAAGCGCGCAATTGCTCCCGAAGCACGCCTTCCTGGATTACCTCGGTAAAGTTCGCGCGGCCAGTGACGACCGAATCGTCGGGACTGCCTTTGACGTATGCCCAGTCGAGCGCTTGCAACTGAGCGAAAAACGGCCTTTCGACGTCTTCGAGTTCCCAACCCATTAGGTACCTCTTTGTTGGTCGCCATCCGCCAGTGATGTGACATGCACGCGGCCGGTAAGGAGGTCATCCATCAGGCCAGCCTTCTGCGCTCGATGCTTCGAGAGTGCGTCCCCCTCATGCCTCAGCCGATCAGTCATCGTCTTGATTCGTGCCTCGATGGCAAGTTGCTCCTCCCAGGGTGGGAGTGGGAGTTCGATAGAGCAGATGCCTCGCCTGTTGATGCTCGCTTGATTCGACAAGAACGCGCGCGAACGCAAAGCAGCCCGAGTCGCAGGCTGCTTCAGCAGATTGAAGAGCAGAGTGCTTGTGATGACGCCTCCCTTTGCCCGCAAGCGCATCATGTTCGATTCGTACACAGCTTCCTCCGGAAGCTCCGGAACCACCACGGGCTGCCCTACACCGTCCAACGTCGCGAATACGCGGGAGACGAGAACATCCCCCGCGCGAATACCAAAAGAAGAGATTTCCATCTGTCCGATATGTGTTCTTCGGGCCATCGCGAAATTCACTGAACTGTCTTCAGTGAAGGCGGTTTGCCCAACCAACAATGTTCCTCGGCCAATGAGGTGGGGCGGCTTGTACAAGCCATTTCGCGGTGACTCCGAGAGTAGCGCACCAAGCGCGGCAATATCCCACTTATTCGGTATCCGCCCCCACGCGGAATCCTTGTAGAGATGTGTCGCCTCAGCCTGGGGGGGACGCAGTTCGCCGTTAGCGTCGATACCGCGCGTCAGCAGGTCGTGTAACAGGCCTTGCTTGACGGCCTTGAGCTTGGCGATGATCGCCTCGGTTTCGCGGATCGCGTTGTCTACGGTATCAAGGACGCGGGCTATGGTCGCTTGGTGACCCTCCTTAACGGCAGCGACCAGATACTCATCGAAGAAGGCGTGCGGAACGCGCTGCTGGCCAGCTGAGCCAACCATTTGCCCTTCCGCAGCATGCCGAAACCTACGCCATTGGGTCAAGTGGAATACGAACCGCGGCACGTTTCCCGGCTTCGCGCGTAGCACGTGGAACTCGGTGCTTCCGAAGCCGATCCCATTCGCAAGACCGACGGCATGTACTCCTTTTCCGTTTTCCAAGCATGGCGTGATCTTCGCTAGAAGAACGTCCCCCTCCCTGAAAGCCGTGAAGCCACTGGATAGTGATTTGAGTGGCCTCGCTTGACGGCTTGTCCAATGCCCCGACTCGGAGACATCACCCATTGGAATGAATGAGACGGCGTCGCTTTTGGTCACGCCACTTGGAATCCAGGGCAGAGGATTCACCTCTGCCAACGAAGAGACCGGCACCTTAGACATAACGCAATCCGTTCAGGAACCCCTGCAATGCCTTCACCGCAGCGTCGCGCTTACCCTCGATTTCTGTCAGCGTCACGCGATACTTGTCCCACCAGTTCTCGAACGCGGCGACGATGTCCTTGCGCTGGGCTGCGATGTAGCGCTCGACGATGGCTCGCATGTCGTTGTGCAGAATGGTCAGCAGCAGGTCGGCAGCCTGCTCGGATGAGAGGCCATCGACCGCCTCGTTGATGTGCGCGACAAAGCTCGCCTTCTTGGCCTTGAGCTGCTTCTTGACGGCCGCGAGCTCCGTCTTCCATGCCTTGACCTGGGCTTCGTCGACCGCGAGCTCTTCATCTTCCGCCTCTGCGGCCTCGGCTTCACCGTCTGTGCCGCCGCCATTCTCGTCACTCTTCGGGCTGGCCGCCTTAATCTGGCTATCCAATTCGGCCTTCTTCGCCTCCAGCTCGTTGATGGCCTCGACAAAGTCGCTCATCAGGAACTTGACCAGTTTGTGTTCCAGCGGGCTTTCCTTGCTGGCCTTGTCTTCCAGCGCGGTGACGATGCTGGTGCGCCAGGCGTCCGCAACACCCTTGGCGCCACGCGCCATCAGCGTGAGGAAGTCGTACTTGGTCTGGTACCAGAAGCCGGCAACGATGCCGCGCACCTGGAAACGGTCTAGCATGCCGATCGCCTCGATGGATTGGCTGAAGCTGTCCAGAAGCTCGCTGCGCAGCGCGACGAGGCTGGCTGCGTTGCCCATCTGATCCGCCAGCGCCGTGATGCGCTCGCTGTGCGCTTGCCACCAAGTCTCGAAGGCGGCGCGGATGGCCGCTTCCTTGGCGGCGAGGCCTGCGTTGGTTTCGATAGCTGGCTTGAGGTCTTGGCGCTTGTTCAGTTCGGCGCTGAAGTCCAAGTATTTGGCATCCCGCTCCATCAGCAGATCCCGCGGGTTCACCCCGTGCGCGGTGAACAGCGCCGCCTTGGCATCCACCTCGGCCTTGGGCACACCGCCTACCAGATGGGCACGCACGTCATGCGGTTCTGGCGGCGGGGCGTTGTCGGCGTAGCGGCGGATGTTGAGGTTGTAGCCACTCGCCTTCAGCGTCGCGATGTCCACGATGTCCGAGAAGCTCTCCACGGCCCGGAACTCGTCGAAGGTGGTGACGATCTTCTCAATGTGCTCGGGCAGCAGGTAGTTTTGCGCGCGGCCTTCGAAGTACTCTCGGTCGGCATTGATGAACAGCACCTTGCCTCGCCGTTCGGCCGGTTTGCCGCTCACGCGGTTGGCCCCCTTCTGCACCCGCTGGCGCAGCACCAGGATGCACGCCGGGATGCTCGTGCCGTAGAACAGGTTGGGCGCCACGCCGATCACGGCTTCCAGCAGGTCCTCTTCGATGATCTTGCCGCGGATCCTGGCCTCCTCGCCGCCGCGAAACAGCACGCCGTGTGGCATGACGGTGGCCACCATGCCGCCGTCGCGCGCGACGGCCAGCATGTGCTGCAGGAACATCAGGTCGGCCTTCTTCGCGCCCAGCGGCACCTCACCATAGCGAAAGCGGTCCCTGAACTTCGGCTGCCACGCGGGGTTGCCGGCCGCGTCCTTCTCGGTGTTGCCCCAGTTTATGGAAAACGGCGGGTTCGTCAGCACGCGATCGAAGTGCATCAGCTCGCCGCCTTCGACATGCTGCGGCTCGGCCAAGGTGTCGTCGTTCTGCAGGTTGGCGTTGCTGATGCCGTGCAGCAGCATGTTCATCTTGGCGATGGACCACACCGTGCCATTGAAATCCTGCCCGAACAGGTTGGCCTTGCGTCCGTCCTGCCCGTGCTCGTCGATGTACTCCTTGGCCGCAATCAGCATGCCGCCCGAACCGCAGCAAGGATCGTAGATGTCGTGCTCCAACGTGGGCTTGAGCAGCCGCACCATCATCCGCACGATGGAGCGTGGCGTGTAGAACTCGCCGCCCTTCTTGCCGGCAGAGTCGGCAAACTCGCCGATGAGGTATTCGTAGGCGGCGCCCAACAAATCGGGGAACTCGAAGTCGTCGTTTCGCAGCCGGTGCTTGCCGAAGTGGGTGATCCAGTTCCTGGAGCTTCAGGTCGGAGATCTTGCTCTGGCCCACCTTGCGGGTGAAGTCGATGTGCTCCAGCACGTCGTACAGGCTGGTGTTCTCGCCTTCGATGCTGGCCAAGGCCTTGCTGAGCATGGCGCCGACATTGGCCCGGCGCGAGTTGTCCACCAGGTAGCTGAAGCGCGCCTCTTCAGGCACCCAGAAGTAGCCGTCGCGCTTGTACCAGCGCTTGTTGTTGGCCGTGGCCTCGGCTTCCGCCTTGGACTTGCCGGCCTGCATTTCAAGCCGGATCACTTCATCACGCCGCTGCTCGAAGACGTCGGAGCAGCGTTTGAGGAACAGCATCCCGAAGATGTATTCCTTGAATTCCGAGGCGTCCATCTTGCCGCGCAAGATGTCGGCGGCCTTGAAGAGGTGGCGTTCGAGTTGGGGAAGGGTGAGTGGCATCGAGGAGTCAGGTGAACTTGATCATTGGTGAGTGCTGGTGAACACGACTCAGAGGGCGCTGTCGGGTGCGGCCACGGTCCAGTGCCCGCCAGGCTCCTGGCGCAAATCGAGCAGATCGTAGGTCTTGAGCATGTTGACCAGACCCGTGTGCCCAAAGGATTGCGGCGAGAAGGATGGGTCGGTACGCCGCAAGTACGAGCCGAGGCCGCCGATGTGAATGCGCCCGTCGGGCGAGTCCGCCGCCAGGAGTTTGACGGCAGTGATGATCGACTTCGGTCGCTGCTTGGGCTTTGGCGGCGCCAGCGCCTTGGTGGCTTGAGGTGTCGACTGGGAGGCGGCCGCCGGCTCGGGCGGCGCCCACTGGAAGAACTGGTCGCTGGCGTTACGCAGCGCCTCCGGCGTCTTGGCCTCGCCAATCACGTGAACGGTGGCGCCGCGCTCGCGCAGCTTGCGGCAGAGGCCGGCAAAGTCGGAATCGCTGGTGACCAGGCAGAAGGTGCTGGCTCGCTGGTCGAACAGGGCCTCGATCGCGTCCATCGCCAAGGCAATGTCGGACGTGTTCTTGCCAGCGGCATAGGCGTATTGAAGGCAAGGGGTGAAGGCTTGCTGGACCAGAGCGGTCTGCCACTTGTTGGCCAAGGTGGCATGGCCACCAAAGCCCCGCCTCAGCACAACGCGCCCGAACTGGGCCGCTACCCGCAGCGCGTAGTCGAGGATGTCCGGGTCTGCGTTTTCGCAGTCGACCAGTACTCCGACTTTGGTGTCGATCTCTCCTGAAGTCGAATGCATACTGCCTCCTCCCGCCTGATTGGTGTCCTGCCATCAAGAGCCGACCTGCCAGCGGCCGTGCGGCTCAAAGACAACCGCTATGGTCCTCATGTTAGCCAAGGGAAGAAACAGATTCTCGATGTTGCTGAAAATATGGCGGGACAAGGGAATCGCATTCGTCTGCTGGTGCACGTTCGCGAACTGGTTCTGATGCCCTACGCCCGCAAGATCGTCCTTCACTGCCCTCGGGGCTACCGAATGGAACTCGACGCGCTCGTCGAAGAGTTCATTGCCGACGGCGTCGCCTTCGTCGGAGTGGTAGGTGAAGACTGTTCGCGCATCGAGGACATCATCGATGAACTCGTCGTCGGCGATGGCTCGAACATGACTCGCTTCATCCTGACCTCTTCTCATCCGCGCGAATCCATTGCCGACGCACTCGAGTTCGCGCACGCCCTCACCGGGGACCATGCGGGAGAAGTTCAACTTGTCGAACTCTGAACGCCCCTATGCATGGCAATGCTTCGCTTGCGAAGCATCCAATGCACCGGGCACCGATCCCTGCTCGTCTTGCGGCTTCCCGGCACGAGCCACGCGAAGACAGATCGACGCGGCACGTGCCGCCAGAACGACAGCGGCTGCCAAGCCGATCGTGCCGCAGCGGCGCAGCGCCATCGACTCCATCGCCGACGCCCTGTCTCCGCTTTCGATGTGGCGCCAAGTGGTCGCCGTCATCGGCGGACTGCTGGCAGTCGGCGGCGTACTCTGGCTCAAACTCACGATGTCGTTCCCCGGGCTCGCGTCGAGCCTCGCCGCGACGATTCTCGGAATCGTCCTGATGGCCGCCGGCACGGGCAAGCGCTAGCGCGATTCACGCCATCCGCTTCAGGCCAGCCCGATGCTGCCGTCCTCATCGTCGGCGCGCAGCCATCCGATCGCCAGCGCGACCAACACACCGCCGATCACCCAGGCGATCCAACGCCAGTGGCGGGTCGCCTCCACCACCTCTTCGTCGCGCGTGACGCGCACGCATTGGCGGAACAGCCGCGTCGATTGCACGCGGATCGCATCGCCATCCTTCAGCCGTTGGTACGCCGCATAACCCACTGAGCAACTCGCCACCTCGCCGCCCGCCAGGTGCAGCGTGTAGCTCGTGTCGCCCGAGCGATTGTCGCGGCGCGCCGACTCGCCATCGTTGACGTGGCTCGTGTGCTGATCGACGCGGACGGTCTCGTCGCGGATCGGCAGCGCGGTGTCGCTGAGCAATGCGACGCCGGCAATCATGAACAGGCAGCGGATCAGGAACTTGAGCAAAACAGATTCCTCACCGCGACGGTTCGATCGGCTCGACCAGGTGCGCCCTGTTCGCCAGCGCCGCGTACGGCTCGGGCCAGAACTCCACCAGCCGGGTGATGAGCCCGTCTTCCACCGTGAAGAAGCTGAGCGCACGTGCCGACTGCACGCCATCGGTGACCGACACGTCCGACACCGCCTCGCCCTGCGCGCCCACCAGCCGGTTGACCGTGAAGCGCCAGGGCCCATGAGCCGGGTACTCGCTGTTCATCCGCGCGAAGTTCTCGGCGCCGCGAATGCGCTCGTTCGACTGCGGCCACTCCAGCACGAAGCCAGGCGCCAGCACCTGCGCCACGGAGAAGAAATCGTTGGTCGCCATCAGGCGCCAGAACGTCTGAACGGTGTCGACGGCAGAGGGGTTCGGCATGCCGGCATTGTGCCGGCCACCCTGCCCCCTGCGTCACAATCCACCCGCCCGAATCGACCCGCAAGCCCCCACATCAAAGCGCGCATGCCAAGACATCGAAGCATCTGCAGGTTCATCTTCTGGCTCGCCACAGGCAGCCTCATCGCGTTCTGCCTGGCCTTCGGGCTGCCCTTCGTCTCCACGATCGGCGCCGGCAAGATCGTCGAGATGGCCGGCTGCAAGCCGCCGTCCTTCGACATGCAGGCCATCTGCCCACCCGGCAGCTACGCCGAGCCGTTCATCCCGCTCAGCCACTGGTTCACGAGCGGGTTCGCACCCTTCGTCCTGCTGAAGAACTTCGGGGGCCTGCTGACGGCCTGGGCGACCGTGTGCGCGGCCATCGGCTTCGTGTGCGCGATGCTCGACACGCGACGCGCCCCCTGACCGCCCCTTCACCCCGACCCCCGCTTCGCAGCCGGCTCGGCCGGCCGCACCCATCGCGCCAGCGTCGCGAACATCTCCTCGACCTTGATCGGCTTGGCGATGTGGTCGTTCATCCCCGCGGCGAGCACCTTCTCGCGATCCCCGACCATGGCATTCGCCGTCATCGCGATGACCGGCAGGTCCCGCAGCCGCGGCTGCAGGCGCAGCGCCCGGGTCGCCGCGAACCCGTCCAGCACCGGCATCTGGCAATCCATCAGCACGCCATCGAACTGCTCGCCCTCCAGCATGTCGAGCGCCTCCTGGCCGTCGTTGGCCACGCTCACGACCAGGCCGGCGCGCCGCAGCACCTCCAGCGCCAGCTCCTGGTTGATGGGGTTGTCCTCCACCAGCAGGATGCGCGCCCCGCTCAGGCCGGCCCGGTGCCGGGCCAGGTCTTCTTCGCGCTGCACCAGCCGCGTCGGATGGTGCACCGCCAGGCCGAGTGCCTTGCTGCAGGCATCCAGCAGCGTCGATGGCGTGACCGGCTTGGTGAGCAGCGCACTGACCGCGAGCGCCTGCTCGACCAGGCGCTGCTGCGCGTCGGCACGGCTGAAGGCCGTCAGCATCAGCACCATCGGCAACGGGTGGCGCCGCCCGGCAGACCGCGACAGCAGGCGGGCGCACTCCATGCCGTCCATGCCGGGCATCTTCCAGTCGAGCAGCAACAGGTCGTAGGGCTCGTCGTCCGCGTCGGCACGCTCCAGCCGGCGCAGCGCGTCCCGGCCATCAACGGCGGTATCGGCCGTCAATCCGAGCGCGCCGATCATCGCGGCGATCACGTCGCGCGCACTCGCGTTGTCGTCCACCACCAGCGCACGGCCGCCGCGCAAGCCGTCCCGGCGCAGCGCCGGCGGCCGTGCGGCCACGCCCTTCTGCAGGCCGTAGCGCACGCTGAAGTGGAAGCGGCTGCCGCGGCCCGGCTCGCTGTCGACGGCCAGCTCGCCGCCCATCAGCCGCACCAGGTTGCGGCTGATCGCGAGCCCCAGCCCCGTGCCGCCATGGCGCCGGCTGGTCGAGGCGTCCGCCTGCGTGAACGCCTCGAACAGGCGCTGCTGCTGCTCGCGGTCGATGCCGATGCCGGTATCGCGCACCTCGAAACGCAGCTGCACCGACACGTCGTCCCGCTCGATCACGTCGATGGCCACGACCACCTCGCCGCGCTCGGTGAACTTGATGGCGTTGCTGCCCAGGTTCAGCAGCACCTGTCCCAGGCGCGACGGATCGCCCATCACCGCCGGCAGTTGCGGCGGCACCGCGAACACCAGTTCCAGGCCCTTCTCGTCCGCCTTCATCCCGAGCAGGTTGCTCACGTTGTCCATCACGTCGCCGAGGCTGAACGCAATCGTCTCCATGTCGAGCTTGCCGGCCTCGATCTTCGAGAAGTCGAGGATGTCGTTGATGATGCCCAGCAGCGACTCCGCCGAGCCGTGCACCTTCTGGATGTAGTTGTGCTGCTGCGGGTTCAGCCCGCTTTGCAGCGCCAGGTACGACATGCCGAGGATCGCGTTCATCGGCGTGCGGATCTCGTGGCTCATGTTGGCCAGGAACTCGCTCTTGGCCGAGCTGGCCGCCTCCGCATCGCGGCGCGCCTGGCGGTCGGTCTCGGCCTGCCGGCGCTCGGTGAGGTCGACGATGAAGGCCACGCCCTGGTGCATCGAGTCGCTCAGCAGCGCCCCGCCGATCAGCACCGGCACCCGGCTCCCGTCCTTGCGGATGTAGTGCTTCTCGTAGGGCTGGCAGCGGCCGGTCTCGCGCAGCTGCCGGATCGCCTGCTGGTCGGCCTCGGCCTGTTGCGGCGGCGTGAGCCGCCCCCAGTTCACCAGGCCGGCGCGCAGGTCGTCGCGGTCGTAGCCGACGATCTCCAGGAAGGCATCGTTCGTCTCCGTGATCGCACCCGTCGTGTCCCAGAAGAACACGCCGATCATGCTGGACTCGACCACCCGGCGCACGCGCGCCTCGCTGGCGCGCAGCGCCTCCTGCGTCTCGAGCTGCTCCCGGGTGCGCTGCTCGATGCGCTCGCGCATCGCGTCGATGCTGCGTTGCAAGGCGCCGATCTCGTCGTCGGACCCGGCGTGCGTGCCGGGTCCGATGCGGGCCGTCATGTCGCCCTGCTCGATCCGCCGCACGCAGTCCAGCGTCACGCCGATGCGGCGCAACAGCCAGCGTCCGAACAGGCTGACCGCGATCGCGTTCAGGCACAAGGCGGCGAAGGTGATGCCCCCGATCGCGCTCATGAACCCGAACATGGCCGCCTGCACCTCGCGGCGCGACACGGCCACGCCCACCAGCCAGTCGATCGGCACCACCGTGTGGAACACGGCCATGCGCCGCTCGTCCTTGTAGCTGTACTCCAGCGAACCCGCCTGGCGCCGCATCATCTCGTCGACGAAGCCGTAGTCCACGCGATCGCCCATGTGGAAGTCCGGGTGGTAGACGATGCGGTTGTCGTTCTTCTCGACGATGAACAGCGTCGCCGACGCGAAGCCCTCCTTGGCGCGCAGCCGCAGCAGCTGCGCCTCGGCCTCCTTGGCGGCGGCGACCACGCCCGAGCGGTTGAGCTGCTGCCTGATCGACTGCGTGGCCCCCTGCAGCTCGAGCTGCATCAGCCGCTCGTGCGACTGCCGCAGCTCCGCTTCGAGAAAGAACACGGCGGCCCCCAGCACCGCGGCGGTCATCACGAGGATGGCCGCCAGCGAGACCAGGTTGAGTCGCGTGCCGATCTTCACGACAGGCTCAGAAACTGTGCTGGTCCACGTTGGCCTTGGTGAACACCATCACCGGCAAGGCCACCTGCAGGCTGACCGCATCCCGGCGCGGCGTGAAGCTGCCCAGCCGGCCGGCCTGGAAGGGCTGCCCCGCCTTCAGCCCGCCGGCCAGCAACTGCCGCGCGGCATGGACGGTCAGGTAGCCGTGGTCCGGCGCATTCCACAGCAGCACCGTCCTGACCGTGCCGTCCTTCAGGAACTCGCGCATCAGGTTCGGCGTGGAGTTGCCGACCACGGCCACCTTGCCGACCAGCCCGGCATCGCGCACCGCGCGCGCGACACCCGGCAGGTTGGGCGACCCGAGCGCGATGAGGCCCTTCAGCCCGGCCAGCGACTTCAGGCAGTCCTGGGCGATCCGGTAAGCCTCTTCGGTGCTCTCGCCGGCAGGCCGGATGTCGACGATGCGCAGCCCCGGGTTGCGCGCATAGATCGCCCGCTTCATCGCATCGATCCAGCTGGCCTGGTTCGGCGCCGCGAAGCTCGTCGTCACGATGGCGATGTCGCCCTTCGGGCCGATCTCGGCACGCACGGCGTCGACCAGCTGGCTGCCGAAGGCCTCGAAATCCACCAGGTTGACGAAGAACTCGCGCAGCTGGCTGTCGCCGTCCCAGCTGATGACGTGGATGCCGGCCCGCTGCGCCTTCTGCAGCACCGGCACGATGGCCACCGGATCGTTCGCCGCCACCGCGATCAGGTCCGGCTTCTCTGGAATCAGCCGCTCGATCATCTCGATCTGCCGTTCCACCTGGTCCTGCGTCGGCCCGGTCCAGGTCACCGCCGTGTCGGGCAGCTCGCGCGCTGCCGCATCGATGCCCGTCTTGACGGCGTCGTAGTACGCGATGCCCACCAGCTTGGGCATGATGACGATGCGGTAGCGGGGCTGCGCCCGCGCCGCGGGCAGGGCCGCAGCCACCAGCACGGAACCGCCCCACGCGACTGCACTGCGCCGGTCGATCATTCGCCTTCTCCTGGTTCTCCGCTCGGACGGAGAGACGCCCCCTGCAGGCGATGATGATGGGCAGATGCATCGGCTTGTCAATGCCGGACTCGACACCCTCGTTTACCCTGGAAACGGCCCGCCGCATGTTCAAGACGCGCGGCCGAAGGCGCAAGATCCCTGTCGCCCAGCGGTGTGCGTTGAGGAGACGAGCATGGGTCGCAAGCTTTGGCCGGCGCGGGCCGTCTACGCGCTCGCAGCAGGGCTGCTCGGCGCGAGCCTGGCGCAAGGCGCCGACCCGCAGCCCCGGCCCAAGGGCTCCGACACGACCGTGGTGCGCCCCGGCGACGTGCTGCCGCCCCGCGTGGCCGAACCCTGCACGCCGGGCCGCTGCCCGTTTGCGGGACAGCACGTGACGGTGCTGGTCGCCGAAGGCCAGGGGATCGGCGGACCGGTGCTGGAGATCAAGCCGGAATTCGAGGCCGCCACCGGCGCCACGCTCGAGATCGTGCAGCGGCCCCACGAGGAGCTGTTCGCCACGCTGATCTCCGACCTGACCAGCGGCACCGGCCGCTACGACGCCTGCATCGCCGGCGCCTGGTGGCTCGGCGAGCTGGTCGCCGGCAAGCACATCGTCCCGTACGACCGCTACTACAAGGATCCGCGCTTCCCGGCCTGGGACATCGCCGAGGTGCTGCCGGCGCCGCGCAGCCTGCTGGTGTTCGACGGGCACAAGTACATGGTGGCCAACGACCACGACGGCCAGGTGATGTACTACCGGCGCGACCTGCTGGCGGACCCGCAGCACCGGGCCGCCTTCCAGAAGGCCCACGGCTACCCGCTGGCGCCGCCGGCCACCTGGGAGCAGTTCCGCGACATCGCCGAGTACTTCAACGGCAAGGACCTCAACGGCGATGGCGAGCCGGACCACGGCCTGCTGCTGCCGCTGCGCGCCGGGGCGCAGGGCATGTTCCATTTCATGTCGCTGTCCGCGCCCTTCGTGATCGGCCCGGACAACCCGCACCTGTACTGGTTCGACCCGCAGACCATGAAGCCCCTGCTGGACAGCCCGGGCCACGTGCGCGCCCTCGCGATGCTGGTCGACCTGGTGCAGTTCGGCCCGAAGGAGATGCTCAACTGGGACCTCGGTCGCGGCTGGGACTACTTCCTGTCCGGGCGCGCCGCGCTCACGCTCACCTGGGGCGACCTCGGCGCGCTCGCGCAGCAGCCGGGCAGCCGGGTGCGCGGCAAGGTGGGCTCGGCGCAACTGCCCGGCACCTTCGAGTACTACGACGCAGGCCGGCACCGGTGGGTGAAGACCGAGCGGCCCAACCGGGTCGGCAACACCACCGGCGGCTCCTGGGCGGGCGTGATCTCGCGCGACTCCAAGGCGCCGGCGGCCACCTACTACCTGCTGGCGCTGATGGCCAGCGAGCCGAAGTCGCGCGTCTACGCCGCACGCGGCTGGGACGGCATCGACCCGGGCCGCCGCTACCACCTGCTGCCGCCCAGGGGCAGCGGCCGCCTGGACGACTACCTGCAGGCCGGCTGGGACGCCACCGACGTGCGGGACTACCTGCAGGCCTATGACGACACGTTCAGCAACCCGCTGCAGCTGCCCTACCTGCGCATCCCCGGGGCCTTCAGCTACTGGCAGTCGCTGGACCTGCGCCTGGCCGCCGCGACGAGCGGGCAACTGAGCCCGCAGGCCGCACTCAAGGCGGCCTCCGTCGACTTCGAGGAGATCACGGTGCGGCTCGGGCGCCATGCGCAGCGCAGCGCCTTCCGCGCCTCGCTGGGCCTGCCGCGATGAACGCGACGGCGCCCTGGGAGCGCTGGCAGGCGCTCGGCATCGGCAGCAAGCTGACGGCGGCCTTCGGCGTGCTGGCCGGCGTCACGGTGCTGGTCGTGCTGCTGGCCATGCTGGGGGCGCAGCACCTGACGCGCGACATCGCGCTGGCCCAGGACCTGCGCCTCCCCGCGTCGCTCGCCTCGACGCAGGCGCAGGCCAGCTTGCTGAGCATGCAACTGCACGTGCGCGGCTACCTGGTGCTCAGCGACCCGCAGGACGTGCAGCAGTACCAGGCCGCCCGGCGCGAGTTCGAGGATCGCCTGGCCGCGCTGCAGGCGATGTCGAACAGCTGGCCCGAGGTGGACGCGGCCCGCCTCGTCGGCGACCTGACGGCCGACTACCGCCGCTGGGAGGGCCTGCCGAAGCAACTGTTCGACCTGCACGACAACCCGCTGAGGAACCAGCCCGCGCTGCGGCTGTCGCGCGTCGACGTGCAGGCCAGGCGCGTGCAGGTGCTCGACGGCGTCAGCCGCATCCTCGAGCTGCAGCGGTCACGCCCATCGAGCCCGCCAAGCCGCGAGCTGGTGTCCGACCTGCTGCGCTTCCAGACCTCGTTCGACGCGATGGTGACCAACCTCATCGCCTACGGCGCGTCGGGCGAGTTGAGCTTCAAGCTGGCCTACGGCCCGCATCTGTCCACCAATGCCGCGGCCTGGAACGCGGTGGCGACCCGGCGCACCGTGCTCGACGCGCAGCAGAACGCGCTGCTCGACCACCTCGCGCGCGAGCGGGCCGAGGTGACCGAACTCGCACTGCAGATCATCGGCATCCTGAACGGCGAGCGCGCCTACGAAGACCTCTACCTGTACCGCACCCAGGTGGCACCGCAGGCCGAGGCGATGCTCGATCGCCTGGCCAGGCTCACGGCAGGCCAGCAGGCGGGCCTCGGCGAGGCGCTGACCGGCGCCGTGCGCCGCATCGCCGACGCCCGCCTCGCCGCCGCGGCGCTCGCGCTGCTGGCGGTGCTGGCGGCGGTGCTGCTGGCCTGGCGCTTCCAGCGCAGCATCGTGGGGCCGGTGCGCCGCCTGACCGGCGTGGCCGAACGCATCGCGGCAGGCGACCTGTCGGCGCGCGCCGCGGTCGAATCCGGCGACGAGATCGGGCTGCTGGCGCGCAGCATCGACACCATGACGCAGCGGCTGGTCGACACCATCGCCCACCTCGAATCGGTGTTCGCCGAGGCGCAGCGCGCCAAGGACGCCGCCGAGCTCGCCAACCGCGCGAAGAGCAGCTTCCTGGCGAACATGAGCCACGAGATCCGCACGCCGATGAACGCGATCCTCGGCATGTCGCACCTGGCCCTGCAGAGCGGCCTGGATGCCCGGCAGCACAACTACATCCAGAAGGTGAACGCATCGGCCGAATCGCTGCTGGGCATCATCAATGACATCCTCGATTTCTCGAAGATCGAGGCCGGCAAGCTCGACATCGAGTCGATCCCGTTCGGTCTCGGCGAGGTGATGGACAACCTGAGCAACGTGGTCGGCATGAAAGCCGACGAGAAGGACCTCGAGCTGCTGCTCGAACTGCCGCTGCAGCTGCCGACCGCGCTGGTGGGCGACCCGTCGCGCCTGGGCCAGGTGCTGCTGAACCTGGGCAACAACGCCGTCAAGTTCACTGCCGCGGGCGAGGTCGTGGTGGCGGTGCGGGTGATCGACGCGGGCGACGCCGGCGACGCGAGCGGCACACCGGCGCGGCTGCGCTTCGAGGTGCGCGACACCGGCATCGGCATGAGCCGGCAGGAGCAGGACCGTCTGTTCGAGCCCTTCACGCAGGCCGATGCCTCGACCAGCCGGCGTTACGGCGGCACCGGCCTCGGGCTGGCCATCAGCCGACACCTGGTGCACCTGATGGGCGGCGAGCTGGCGGTCGACAGCGAGCCGGGGCGCGGCAGCTGCTTCCACTTCGAGCTCGGCTTCAGCCTGCAGCCGGGCGCCGCGGCGGTGGCGCCGGCCGCGCACCACGACAGCCTGTCGGGCACGCGCGTCCTCGTCGTCGACGACAACGCCGCCGCGCGCGAGGTGCTCGCCGAGATGAGCCGGGCGCTCGGCCTGGACGCCGATGCCGCCGCCGGCGGCGCAGAGGCCTTGCGGCGGGTGGTGCAGGCGGATGCGGGCGACCGGCCGTACCAGCTGCTGTTGCTGGACTGGAAGATGCCCGGCATGGACGGCGTGGCCTGCGCGCAGGCGCTGGTCGACCGGGCCGGGCTGCGCCACCCGGCGCCGGTGGTGTTGATGGCCACCGCCTTCGGCCGCGACGAGGTGCGCCAGCACCTGGCCGAACGGCAGTTGACGGTCGGTGCGCTGCTGACCAAGCCGGTCACGCCCTCGTCGCTGCTCGACGCCTGCATCACCGCGCTCGGCCGCGTGCCGCTCGCGCCCACGCGCAGCACGCGGCGCGCCGACGCGCTGCTCGATCACCGCGCGGCACTGGCCGGCGCGCACGTCCTGCTGGTCGAGGACAACGCGATCAACCGCGAGCTGGCCGTGGACCTGCTGGGCCGCGCCGGCGTGAGCGTCAGCGTCGCCTGCGACGGCCAGGAGGCGCTCGACGTGCTGGCCCGCGAGCGCTTCGACGCGGTGCTGATGGACTGCCAGATGCCGCGCATGGACGGCTATGCCGCGACGCGTGCACTGCGCCAGCGGCCGGCGCTGCGGACCCTGCCGGTGATCGCGATGACGGCCAACGCGATGGTCGGCGACCGCGAGGCCGTGCTCGCGGCCGGCATGGACGACCACATCGCCAAGCCGATCGTGGTCGACGAGATGTTCGCCACGCTGGCGCGCTGGGTGAAGCCGCGGCGCGCCGGCACCGGCCTCGRCAGCGTGAGCGGGCTGGCCAACGTGCGGGGCAACGACGTGCTGTACCGCCGCATGCTGGGCATGTTCCGCGACCGCGAGACGGAATTCGTGCCGCAGTTCAAGACGGCGCTGGCGGCGGGGGATCCCGACGCCGCGATGCGATCGGCCCACGACCTGAAGTGCGAGGCCGGCACGCTCGGCATGCCGGCGCTGCAGGAGGCGGCCGCCGCGTTGGAGCAGGCCTGCCTGGGGCACGCCGGCGACGCCGAGATCGGCGCGCTGTTGCACGAGGTGTCCAGCCAACTGGACCAGGTGCTCGGAGAACTGGCCGAGCAGCTCTAGAGCCCCAGGGTCTAGAGTCCCAGAGATTGGCGGTACGCACTGCGCTGCCGTTCGCGCCCGAGGCGCAGCGTGATCTCCTCGAAGTCGACCGCGGCGGCCTTCAGCGCCGCCTCGGCGCTCAGTTGCCCGGCCACGGCCTCGCCCAGGTGCACGTCGAGCGCCTGCCAGTAGCTGAAGGCGCCGGGAATGCGCAGGTAGGGGAACTGCAGCGGGTTGCTGAAGTTCTCGAAGTAGGCATGCAGGTAGTCGCGCACGTCCACCTCGTTCCAGCCGGCTTGCAGGTAGGTGCCGATCTGCCCGGTGCCGTCGGGCGGCAGGAAGTGGAACCTGCGCCCGGGGTCGATGCCATCCCAGCCGCGAACCGCGTACACCGTCGACTTCTCCCGGGTCGCCATCAACGCGAGCAGGTAGTAGGTCGCCTGCGGCGCCTTCGAGTGCTTCGAGATCACGCCCGCCCAGGACCCGCCGGTGGTGTTGCCGACCACGTTCGGCTGCGCGGTGGCGACCCAGTCGTGGTGCGCGAGGCTGTAGTACCCGCGCGTGCCCGGCACCGGTGCCGCACCGATCTTGCCCTTGACCTTGCTGCCCGGTTGCTGCGCCAGCGCGCCCAGGTCGCCCCAGGTGAAGGTCAGCGCCGCGCGCCCGGCGAGCAGGTAGTCCCAGCTCTGGCCGAGGTCCCAGTGGCGCATGTCCCGCGGCCCGAAGCGGACCAGGTCGACGAAAGCCTCGAGCGCACGCACGTGCCCGGGGCTCGCGATCAGCGGCCGCATGTCGGCGGGATCGAACCAGTACAGCTTCGGGCTGTCGGGGCCGATCACGAACGGCGCCGAGAACGACATGAAATGGAACATGCCCTGGGCACCGACCTTCAGGTGCATCGACAGCCCGTGATCGGGCTCGCCATCGCCGTTGAGGTCCTTGCCGTCGAAGTACTCCGCCACGTCGCGGAACTGCGCCCAGGTCTTCGGCACGTCGAGCGCGTAGCCGTACTTCTGCCGAAAGGCCGCGCGGTGCTGCGGGTCTTCGAGCAGGTCGCGCCGGTAGTACATGACCTGGCCGTCGTGGTCGTTGGCCACCATGTACTTCTTGCCGGCGTACGACAGCAGGCTGCGCGGTGCGGGCAGCACGTCGTCGAGGCTCCAGGCCGGGAAGCGCGGATCCTTGAAGTACTTGTCGTACGACAGGATGTAGTCGCCGGCCACCAGTTCACCGAGCCACCAGGCCCCGGCGTAGGCGGCGTCGTACTTGCCGGCATGGGTGGTGAGGTCGGACATGAAGGTGGGGAAGAGATCCTGGTGCGTGAGCTGGACCAGGTTGAGCTTCGCGCCGGTGGCGGCCTCGAACTCGGCCCTGAGTTCGCCCAGCGCGCCTTCGTTGGCCTCCTTGATGATCAGCATCGTGACGGTCTGTCCGGCGAACGGACAGCGGCCCGGTTGGCAGGGGGCGACGACGCGCGGCGGGACGATGTCGCCGACGTTCACCGTCGAGGCCTTGTAGACCTCGGTCTTCGGCCTGGCTTCCTGTGCCGTCACCATGGCCGTCACCATGGCCGTCCCCGCGAACGCCGCGATCGGCAATGCTGTCCACCTCGCTGTTGCGCACATGGCCGTCTCCTGGGGATTGCCGGCACGGTCCATTCTGCGCCGCTGCGCAACGGCTGTGCGTCGATATCTACCCTTCGTCGACCCTCAGATCTGGCCCTGCTGGTAGAACCCACTCTCCACCAGCACCTGCTGCCAGTTCGCCTTGTTGACGAACACCGGCTTCAGCAGGTACGACGGCACCACCTTGACGCCGTTGTTGTAGGTCTTGGTGTCGTTGATGGTGGCCGGCTTGCCGTTCATGTACTCGTCGACCATCGAGGCCACGCGCACCGCCAGTTGCCGCGTGTCCTTGAACACCGTCGACGACTGCTCGCCGCGCTGGATCGAGCGCACCGAGTTCAGCTCGGCATCCTGCCCCGTCACCACCGGCCACGGCTGCGCCGCGGTGCCGTAGCCCACGCCCTGCAGCGCCGTCAGCAGCTCGACACTGGTGTTGTCGTTCGGCGAGAGGATCGCGTCGAGCCGCCGCTTCGCGTACAGCGTCTTCAGCATCGCCTGCAAGCGCGCCTTCGCGATCGCGCCGCTCCATTGCGGCGTCGCCACCTCGGCCATTCCCACCTTGCCGGAGCCCACCGTCAGCGCGCCCGAATCGATATAAGGCTTCAGCACCGACAGCGCGCCGTTGTAGAAGAAGTGCGAGTTGTTGTCGTCGGCCGCGCCGGCGAACAGCTCGATCAGGCCCTTGCCGCCGTCGCGCAGCTTCAACCGCGCCTCGATGTCGCGGCCCTGCAGCACGCCGACCTCGAAGTTGTCGAAGGTGGCATAGGCGTCGACGTTGCCGCTGTCGCGGATCAGCCGGTCGTAGGCGATGACCTTCACGCCCTTCTTCGCGGCGGTGTCCAGCACCGCGGTGAACGCGCTGCCGTCGCTCGCACCGATCACCACCACCTTCGCGCCGCCGTCCATCATCTTCAGGACCTGGCCCGGCTGGTCGGCGGCGTTGTTGACCGCGTACTGCAGGTCCACCGTGTAGTTCAGGCGGTTCAGCGTGCGCATCATGCTGAGCCCGTCGTCGACCCATCGTCGCGACGAGAAGGTCGGCATCGACACGCCGATCAGGCCCTTGTCGGCCGCGGCCGCACGGGCCAGGCGAGAGGTGGCCAGCAAGGCCGGCGCAGTGAGGGAAAGCAGGAGTCTTCTACGGTTCATGGCTTGTCTCGGTTGCTCCAGTCGAGGTGCTGGATGGCGCGCAAGTTAAGGTCGTCCCATCGTGTAACCGATCGAGGCAAACCCTGAGATGGTGCCCTGGTGTGCAACGGATCGCACGCGCGCGGCGTTGCTGCGCGCTGTACTACGCGCAGCTACAGACCTGAGGCCGACAGGGCCTTCTGCACGGGTTCCTCAAAGTGCCTGCAGAGACTTCCTTCCATCCAGGAACTCGATGGAACAGGAAGGCCCATGAACATCAAGAAACTCATCGTGATGGCGATGCTGGCGCTGGTGCTGGCCATCGGCACTCAAGGCCAGCAGCAGAGGGTGATCGGGCAGAGAAAAGACGCCAACGCTGGCGCACAGTGCGACTTGCATTCGCGCTGTGCGCCCTGGTCGTTCTGACGCTCTTCTCGATAGGACAAGCAACAACGTTCGCGTGGCTCTCGACATCCCCAGCGCAGGCTTCGCGACTGGAGTCGCTGCAATGGGAATTCTGGAGCTACGCGGCTCTGTCGATGGTGCTGCTTGCCATCTTCTGCAGCCGCGTGCTCCCCATATAGCTCAATTGCAAAAGGCTCGGACCCCGTTTGCACCGCATCCCGGAGTCGCTCCACGTCGGCGTGATGCTCGAAGCCTGCAACGATGTCATCAGCGTAACGCCAACGATTGTTGGTGCCCGTCAAACTGGCTAACATCGGATTTCCTTAGTGCGAGGTGAGCGACTGCCTTCTGTTCCGGGCACATGCGATGTGCACGCTCATAGAGTCAGGATTTCATTCAAATAATTTCTCATCGGCGTAGGGGAGGTGCGCAGGTGCGGCGCCAGTTCTCTTGAACGTGAACTCTCGCGTTCAGGCTGAACTGGAAGACCAAGCCCGTATCAACGCGATGGGGACGAAGGACAGCCTTGGTCATCGGTTCCAATGCAGTTGTAGCGTCGGATGTAGAAATCTGTACGCGCAGACATCTCACGACCGTCTTCTGCGATGCGGCCAGATCGCTCATCGAGCAGGCCGTCGAACGCGAGGTGGACGAGTTCATCGATCACCACAATTCTCTGAAGCGAGACCGTCCAGTCCACCTCGTACGCAACGGATATTTGCCAGCTCGTACGCTGCGTTCGTTGGCAGGGGACATCGAAGTACGGATGCCTCGTGTGCGCGACCGAAGTGGCGCGGTGGCCTTCAGATCGAGGATTCTCCAGCCCTATCGACGGCGCATTGAACATGATGTCGACACACTGCTCTGGTGCTACTTGGAGGCAGTTGCATGCGCAGATTTTTCTGAGTTGATCGTTCTGCTGACCGGGTGCAGCCAGGCGTGCTTAACAAGAAGCGCAACGCAGCGATCACCGCTGAAGACCGTTACGCCCCATCGGCCGGTCGACGGCCGACTCGTCAGTCTCAGCGTCGCAGGAATTCGAAGACCTGACAACCCGACGCAGCTTGTGGCAATCCTGGGAGGGAGGTCGAGTGGGCCATCAACGACCGTGCACGCCTTCTACCTCAGCGAGGACAAGAAGACAACGGTGGAGGCCGCAGTCTCTGTGCTCAAGTTACAAGGGCTCGACGAGGACCGCTGCAACTCCTTGTTTGATTGCCTCAATCTATTGCCGGGACCCATGTGGCTATCGCTACAGCCTCTCACACAGCAACCTCCCATGAACCGATCGGCCGATCTCGACATGTGGGCCGCAGCGTCTGTCCGCCCGTCTACGGACGAGGTGGACGACCCGGACCGCCGGGACTGCGAACGATCCGCCGACCTCACTGAACACAACTTTTGACGAGTTGGATTCGCCCTTCTACGATCTGTCTATATAGATTCTCGGTCCTCGGAGATTGACAAGTTGGACCTTGTGCTATCGAACAGGAGGAGTCGTCGACATGCAACGCAGACGCAATTATCGATTTCGAGGCGTGCGATGGTCACTCGTCAGTGCGACGAACCGATCCGATGGCTCCAAGCAACGTGGATATGCACTGAATCCGGCTGCCGTGCCATGAATTTTCTCTCCCAAGCGGCGGTACGCAAGCCTCTCTGTGGCTTGGCGCCACCGACTCTCCTCGGCAATCTCGCGCAGATCCGCAATGTCCTGGTTGCTGTCTTCATCGCGCGCGCAGAGCTTCGCCACTTGGCTCGATTGGCGCAGGCATGACCATAAAAACCTCAATCGATACTCGACGCCAACTTCGCCTCTGTGCATTCATTCCAGGCACTCCGAGCGATAGTTGGAGAAGGCCGGATGCCGAGGCGGATATCGACGCGGCACGCCGCTTCGAGCCATTCCAGCGCATCGCGCAGACTCTGGAACGTGGGAAGTTCGACGCTCTGTTCATGAATGACAGCGTCAGCATCATGTCCGGCAAGCCGGATCCGGAGGTTATTGCCCGTACGCCGCAGTGCGTTCGCTGGGATCCGTTGACATTGCTGCCGGCGTTGGCCCTCGTCACGCGACGGATTGGCCTGATTGCCACTGCCAATACTACATACAACGATCCCTATACCCTCGCTCGACGCCTGTCCTCCTTGGATTGGCTAAGTGGCGGGAGGTCTGGATGGAACCTTGTGACCTCGCTGAGTGGCGGGGGCAACTTCAGCCAAGGTGAACACGTCCTGCATTCGAATCGTTATGACCGCGCAGAGGAATTTGTTGATGTGATTCGGGGCCTGTGGGACAGCTGGGATGACGATGCCTTTGTGCAGGACAAGGCGAGCGGCATCTGGTGCGATCCCTCGCGTATGAATACGCTCGACTATCAAGGCCAACATTTTTCCGTCAAAGGGCCGCTAAACGCCCATCGGCCCTTGCAAGGCTATCCTGTGATGGTCCAGGCCGGCTCCTCCGGGCCGGGCCGCGACCTCGGTGCACGAACGGCGGAGTTGATTTTCACGGCGGCCTCCCATCTAGAGGAAGCCATCGCATTCAATCGTGATATGACCAGCCGCCTCGACGCTTTTGGTCGCAGTCGCGAAGAGATCAAGATCTTGCCCGGCGTCTTGGTCTTTGTAGGACGGACCGAAGAACAGGCTATCGCCAAATGTGATGACCTGCTGGCCTTGTCCGACACAAACTCGCGGCTGAAGGCACTCTCGCAGTACATCGGCATCGGCGTGGATTTGTCGCAGTTTCCGATAGATGGACCGGTTCCAATTCCGGCGGTGCTCCCCGATACCAATATTCACAAAAGCCGCCAACAGCTTGTGATGGAGTTGATACGGAGAGAGCTTCCCACTATTCGGCAATTGCTCCGCAGCCTCGTCGCTGACGGACACTTGGTGGTGATTGGCACTCCGTCTAAAGTCGCAGACGTCTTTCAGACTTGGCTAAATGAAGGTGCTGCTGACGGGTTCAATGTCATGTTTGACGATATGAGTTCCAGCATCGATGACTTCGTCGACTTGGTAGTCCCCGAGCTCCAGCGGCGCGGTCTCTTCCGAGCCGACTACACCGGCACAACGCTGCGCGAGCACTTAGGCTTCCAACGCCCCCTCAACAGCTTCTCGGCTCGAAAAGGGGCCCCACTCCTGCGCGCGCGAGACTGATTCTCGTCCGGCAAAACGTCTCAAGCCTGCCGAGCGAAATACAGGGTTTTCGCCCACTCTTGGATGGAGCAAGGGCTGGCACAGCCGCCCATCTTTATACACACCATTAATGTCGCAATTTATTCATTCAGCATACAAATATAAAGCCGAATTGACCCAAGCATAGATATGAAGCCCCCCCTTATGCACCGGTCAAGGGCGGACTTTCAACACAGGGAAATCAATGAAAACCGATGAACGTCATATGCCCTCCCCGCAATTGGCGCACCGCCGCCCGACATCGGAAGTCAGCCTCTCCGAAATTGAGATATTTGATTTAAGGGAGCTCGTGCCCTTCGATATTCTGCTTGTCGGTGGGGATGATAGCTTATCTGATACCCAAGCCGTCGAGGAATTCGACGATCGCCTGTCGCCGTCCAACCGCCCCGGCGGCCAACGACACCCCCTCTCCTACTAAGCCTCTGTTCTTAAGGCGCTTTGCTGCGCTCGCACGCTTGCGAGGCAGTCAAGGCACAACTTCGCCCCTTTAACGCCAAGGATTTCTCCGTGAACAAGTTTGGCAATATATCAAAGATGGTGGCAATTAGTGATCCTGCTTGGGTGGCTGCGAAAGAAACTGGGCTGGCAGGATTGGCCGTCAAACACGAGATGGCGCCCTACGTATCCGGAGATGGCAGGCAGTTCATCAATATGTGCTCTTGCTCGTATCTTGGACTGGATACCAATGAAAGCATTCTTCAGGGAGCAATACATGGAATCGAGAAAGCGGGCACGCTGCATTTGACAACTGCTCGAACTCGCCTCGTTATATCCCTACTGTCGGATCTGGAGGATGCCCTGTCGGAGCATTATGGGGGTGAGGCGGTATCTTATATCTCCTGCGCTGCGGCGACCTCCGCATTCCTTCCCATGTTCGCTTCCGGAATTTTCTCAGGCGGTCGAAAGCCAGTCATGGCTTTCGACAAATATGCCCATTTCTCCATGAATCACGTCAAGCCCATCTGTGGCGACGAAACTCAGGTGGAGACATGTCCGCACAACGACCTCAACTTCGTCGAAGATCTCTGCAAGCGGCACGAAATCGTGGCCTATATCGGCGACGGCACATACAGTGTGGAGGGCTTCGCCCCCGTCGAGCAATTGAAGTACCTTCAGGACCGCTATGGCCTGTTTCTCTATCTCGACGACTCGCACGGCTTGTCGATCACCGGTGAGCGCGGAGAAGGTCACGTGCTTCGAAACCTGGGCGAACTCAACGATCGCACTATCGTCGTTGGATCGTTGGCAAAGGCGTTCGGCGCCTGCGGAGGCTTGCTAGTCAGCGGCAATCCAAGTATTAAAGAGCGGCTGGTTCGGTACGGCAATCCGTGGTCGCAATACATGAATTCCGCGGGCATCGGTGGGACATTTGCATCACTGGCACTCCATAAGAGCCCGGAACTTGCCCGGCTGCAAGCCGCGTGGCGGCGAAACCTATCGCGCCTCGACGAGCAATTTGAGTCCATCAACCGATTCACGGAATCGCCCGTTCGAGTCATCCTGCTCGATTCGGCCGAGACTGCCGTTGGCAGCGCCACGGCGCTGCTGGCTCGCGGCTTCTATACCTCGGCAGTCTTCTTTCCCATTGTTCCCAAAGACACCGCTGGGCTGCGAATCATGCCGCGCGCAGATTTGACCCCCGAGCAGATGAATGCGTTCTGCACGTCGCTCATGGACGTCTGCGGGGCAGCGCTGCGATCCACGGACATAGAACCCGCCACTGCGCAATAGGAAGCTTCATGAGTGGAACAGCCCCAGCAGCGGACCGTCCTTTATATCTGACGACGCCCATCTACTATGTTAACGACCGTCCCCATCTCGGCCACGCCTATGCCAGCATCCATGCCGATGTGGTGGCGCGCTTTGGCGCCTTGGAGGGCCGGCCCACCGTGTTTATCACGGGCGCGGATGAACACGGTGAAAAAATTGCCAAGGCCGCGGCCGCCATGAATGAGCCCATTCAGGCCTTTGTGGACCGCAATGCTGCGGCGTTCCGCGAGGCTTGGGACCAATTGAGCGTGGTACCCACAGCCTTCGTCCGGACCACGGATCCCGCGCATAAGGCGTATGTAAGCGCCATCCTGCAATCTCTCCATGACAACGGCGACATCTACGAGGCCGAATACGAAGGCCTGTATTCGATTGGACAAGAGCGTTACGTCACCCAGAAGGAGCTGGTAGACGGCAAGTTGCCAGAAGACAAGGAACCGCCTCAACTGCGTCGCGAGACAAATTACTTCTTCAGGATGGAGAAGTATCGAGAGGCCATTCAGGCGCTGTTGAGGAACCAGCCAAGCCTGGTCCATCCGAAGGAATATGCCGCGGAGGTCCGGCATTTGCTGGAGGAGCCCATTGGGGACTTGAGCATCTCCCGCCCGAGGGATCGGGTCAGCTGGGGCATTCCGCTGCCCTGGGATCACGCACACGTGACGTATGTGTGGTTCGACGCGCTGCTGAGCTATGTGTCCGAATTGCGGAAGGAAGAGGGGCGCTTCGACCGCTTCTGGCCGCATACACGTCACATCATCGGCAAGGACATTCTCAGGCCGCATACCCTGTTCTGGTTGGCCATGTGCTTGGCCATTGGGCTGCCCCCCTATCAGCGACTTCACGTCTCCGGCCATCTGCTAGGCTCTGACGGACGAAAGATGAGCAAGTCGCTGGGCAATGGCGTCGACCCGCTCGATGCAGCTCGCAAATACGGCGTCGACGTTCTGCGCTATGTATTGATCCGCGAGGTTCCCTTCGGGGCCGATGGAGTCATTAGCGAACAGGTCATCGAGCAACGGCTATCGAATGATCTTGCCAACGACCTCGGAAATCTCGCAGCACGGACCTTGGCGATGATTGCCCGATATCGCGGTGGCCGCGTTCCCGCGGCCTCCCATCTCGGGGCCACCGAACGCCACTTGGAGGCGGAGAGCGAGCGCCTGAGGCAGGCGTGTCCCGCGTGGGTGGAGGACTTGCGCCTCTCACATGGCGTGGAGCAAATCCTCGAGTTCGTACGCGGACTGAATCGTTATGTGAGCGAGCAGGCGCCGTGGGCTCTGGCCAAGCAGCCGGACGGGCAGCTCCAACTGGACACCGTCCTCAATACCCTGCATCAAGGCTTGGTCTCAGCCTCCACTCTGCTGTTCCCGATCATGCCCGGAAAGATGTCGGCACTCCGCGACGCCCTGGGCTTGATGGTCCCGCCCTCGTTGTCCGAGCGCTGGACGACAGAAGGTGGCCACCAAGTGGACGTTGACGCGCCGGTGCTGTTTCCCAAAGTAGGAGGGTGACCAAGTGCGATATAGCGTTGAACAACTGATTGCATTGGCCCGCGCCAGCTCACCGCTGTACGGCAGGCTCTATCGCGATCTCCCCCAGGGCGCACTTGAATGGGCCCGAATCCCTGTGCTCACTCATGACCGCTTGATGGAGGTTGTACATGACGCGCAGGCCATCAGCTTTTTTGATCCTCACGGTCGCTCGGACGGAATCATTTATCAGTCCTCGGCCACCACGGGCAAGCCCAAGGCCACTCTGTTTGGGCGCGAGGAATGGAAGGCCACCACCAACATCCTGGCTACGCGTCACTGGAAGTCCGGCGCGCTCCAGGAGGGGGATATCGTCGCCAACCTCTGCGTGGGGGGCAGCGCATCCTTCATGTTCGTGCATGGCACGCTTGAGCAATTCCCCGGCCTGTGCGCTGAGGTGCCGATTGGCTCGGATCATCCCTTTGCTCACATCGTAGGCACCTACCAGAAGTTCCGGGCCAACGTGCTGGCTGGCATCAATTCGGTCTTCCTGGGATTAGCTCAACACATCATGGCGCATGGGGAGCCGGACGCCACTATCACGCGCATCCTCTGCGGCGGTGAGTTGATGTATGGCGCCCAGCTCGGCGTCGTCCAGCGCGCATTTCCAAATGCGACGGTCATTCCCTTCATGTTCGCCACCACGGAGACTGGCTTGATTGGCCTCAGCGAGGCCGGCTTCGCTCAAAACGAGTTCAGGGTCTGCGCGGATGCCAGCCTGCTGGAGATCATGGACCCGACGACGATGCAGCCGATTGAGGAGGTCAGCCGAATGGGACTTTGCGTAGTCACCAGTCTGCTGCGCACTGCAGCGCCGGCCATCCGCATGGACATCGGCGATCGTGGCATGTGGGTGGAGGCCCCCGGCGCGGCGGAACGCAAGTTCTCCATACATGGTCGCCGCTTCACCACCCAGTATCCGCTGGGGCCACGCGTGCTCATCACGGAGACAGATGTGGCAACACTGATCGCTGCACTATCGATCGATGTCCCGCTGTTGAAGCTGCGTCTCGACCTCGACCTCGGTTCTGCAACAGTTGTCATCGCGCTAGATGCAGCCGGATATACCGAAGGCGACCTCACTTGCCGCGTTAAGAGTGAACTCTGCGCGATCGTCCCGGAGTTCTCTCCGGAAGAGTACCCCGTGAGCGTGCAACTTGTGCCATTCAGCCACTTCGAGTCCGGCATCCGACGTAAGGGGCGGCTCATCAAAGACAACCGCGAAGCGATCTGAGACATCAGCCCGAGCAACCAGGGGAGAGAACCATGACCATCAAAAGCTGGCTCTATGCGCCGGCAATGAACACGCGTCTATTGCTAAAGGCCTCGGAGGTCGGCGCCGATGTGGCGATCTTCGATCTAGAGGACTCGGTCCCACCCAACCAGAAGGTCAACGCTCGCCTCGCGCTGGCGGAGCAGTTGCCAGTAGAAACCGACGTGAAGCGCTGCATCCGCATCAACGCTACGCAGACCCGCGACGGCATCGAGGACTTACTCTTCATCCGGGACCGACAGCTGCAGCCGGACTACCTGTTGATCCCCAAACCCCGCCTCGAAGCAGACGCGCATCTGGCGCATTCGATCGTCCGCGACACGAGTCCCGACACGAAGATCTACCTGCTGATCGAGTCGGTGGCATCACTCTGCGAATTGCGCACCCTGGACCGGCTTCCGGCCTACGTCGGTGGCGTTTTTTTTGGCTCCGCCGACTTTTCCGCCGACATGTGCGTGTCGCCCGAGACCACGGACTTTTCCTGGGCGAGACAGGAAGTGGCGCTGCACGCCCATCGCCTTGCGCTGCAGGCCATCGACACCCCCTACTTCAACATGCAAGACGATCTTGGCAACGAGGCCCATGCCCGTCAAGCCAGGTCCTATGGATTCGCGGGCAAGCAAGCGGTGCATCCTCGTCAGATTGGGACGATCAATGACATCTTCGCCAACCGGCTAGACGGGTTGGAAACGATTGCCCAGCAGATCGACCGAGCAAAGGAGGGCATGGATCCCACGGTTCAGCGATTCAACGCCATGGCCTACGGACCACCGCTAGTGAGGCTCTTCGACAACCTGGCGCGCCAACAATCGATGAGCAAGTGAAGGACATTCCCATGACATTGAACGAAAACGGCGTGGTGGTGAGCGATTCAATCGTCCCTCACGAATTGTTGCAGGACCTGCAGGCGTACTTTGAGCGGAACATCCGCTGGACCTTCGGCTCCCAGTCTGACCGAAGCGAACAGCAATTCGGGCATTGGAACTACGACTTCCTGGACGCACTGCCGGACAGCCAAGCCGACTACACCAGCCAACTATTTGGCTCGGCGGACGGCGGCGTGCTCAAGCGACTCTGGGATTTGCTCCAGCGCACGGTCCTGCCGGGTCATCAACTGGTTCGGTTCTACGCCAACGCGCACACCTACGGGGTCGAGGGTTACCCCCACATCGACACGCGCTTCAATGGCAACTACTCGACCATCATCTACTTGAACCCGACCTGGAGCCTCGAATGGGCCGGCGAGACCATCGTCGCCAATGAGATGGACGATGTCGCTTATGCAGTGCTGCCCAAGCCAGGCAGGGTTCTCGCCTTCGATGGCCGGCTGACACATTCCGCGCGCTCCGTCAGTCGCCGTTGTTCGGCATTGCGGGTATGCCTGGTGATCAAGACCAAGGTTCCCGGCTCGCATGACGCCGTTGTCCCCCCCGGCTGCGCCAGCTTCCTCAAGCAGACCCGCACCCACGAGATCCACCACAGCGGTCGCGCCACGCTGTACGACCACCTCGTGGGCACCTATCGACTGCTGACAGAGTTTGACGTTCCAGAGCCCACGCGCCTCGCTGGGCTCTTCCATTCAGTTTATGCCACGCAGTCATTCCAGCACGTCAGCGTTCTTGCGCAGGACCGCCCCGCCGTGCTGGCCCTGATAGGCGAGGAAGCGGAGCGACTGGTCCGCATCTTCTCCACGTTGCCGCGTCCTCGTCTACTGGACGACGCCTTGCACAACTCTTCGGACAGATGGGAGGACGTCGTGTGGGAAGCCGCGAGCCGCCTGCCCGGCCTGGAGGATGCCCAACGCGCGGATGTTATGCAGATCGCGGCCATCGAATGCGCAAACCTGATCGACCAGAAGGCGCTTCAGCTTTACCCCCGCGTAGCCGCATTGGCGCAGGCGCAAGGCTGGCTCAACGAAAGAGGCATGGTCACCCGCCGGACTCATCACCTTGGCAAACAGAAGGCATCGACATGAAAGAGCGTCTTTTCACCACGCTGTTCTGGGGCTACAGGCCGGTCACCGAGGAACAGGTCAAGGGCATGAGCCGCGTGGAACGCGTCTACGTGATCGACCGGATGAGTGATCGGGACAATCTCGAGTATGTGCCGCGTGAATCGGGAACGGCATCAGGGGACAAGTCCGGAGAGACCCCATCATGAAGCGGCTGCAGGGCAAACACGCGCTGGTCACCGGAGGAGGAAAGGGCATAGGTCGAGCCATCTTGATGGCGTTCGCACGGGAGGGAGCGCATGTCTCGTTCACCTATGCGCGCGACAGCGGCAATGCTGAAGTCGTCCTCAAGGAGCTTCGTGCGCTTGGCGTGGAGGCCTTTGCCTACCAAATCGATGGCCGCGATCCCGACGCCGCCGAACGCATAGTACAGGCGGCATATCAGGATCTGGACCACCTGGACATTCTGGTCAACAACGTCGGTGTCTTTCATCGAACACCCTTCCTTGACCTTTCGCTGACCCAATTCGACGAGGTGTTCCACGCCAATCTGCGGGTTCCCTTCCTGTTGTCGCAGCGCGTGGCCTGCGCCATGCGCTCGGCAGGCATTCCCGGCAGTCTGATCAATGTGTCCTCTCTCAGTGCAACGCTGGCCCGGAGTCGGATGGCGCACTATCAATCCTCCAAGGCTGCTCTGTCCTCGCTGACGCGCAGCATGGCCATGGAATTGGGGCCTTACAACATCCGCGCCAATGTCATCTCTCCCGGACTGACCGAAACCGAAGCCAATCGCGAACAGTGGTCAGGCCAGGCAGAGATCTGGGCCAGCCGCTGCAGCGGCATCCCCCTGCAGCGCGCAGGCCGCCCGGAGGACCACGCGGGCGCCGCCGTGTTCCTCGCCTCCGATGAGTCGCGATGGGTGACGGGCACGGACATCGTCATCGACGGCGGCATGGCAGTGGTGTGAGCACAAGGGACAACGGTATGTCATATGCGGACAAGGTGTCCCGCCGACTCGAGCGGATCGGGCCGCAGCACTTTCAGGAACGCTTTGCCATGTGGTTCGAGGACTTCGACATCGGCGATGTCTATGAACACTGGCCAGGGCGAACAGTAACCGAGGCGGACAACATGTGGCAATCGCTGCTCCAAATGAATCCGCATCCACTGCACCTGGACGATGCCTACGGTGCCCAGACGGRGTTCGGCCGTGTGGTGGTGTCCAGTCTGGTCACCTTGCCGCTGGTGCATGGCATGAGCGTGGCCTGCACCAGCGCAAATGCGATCGCCAATCTTGGGTGGGACAGCATTCGGCTGACTGCGCCGGTCTTTGTGGGTGACACGGTCTATGCCGCCTCCCGTGTGATCGACAAGCGGCTCTCGGCCAGTCGCCTGGGTCATGGGGTGGTGAAGGTTGCTACCGAGGGCAAGAAATCGGACGGCCAGGTCTTCATGACCTTCGAGCGGAGCTTCCTCATCGCCACCCGGGCGCATGCCTCCAGCCAGGCGCAATAGCCATGCTGCGTTTCATCAATGCCACCGACGCTCTGCCAACTGTGCTCCTGAACGAGTTGGTCGATCGTATGCACATCGCGCTGCGCGCCGGAGCGCGCGAGGAAGCCATCGTTCCCGAACGCTCGATGATCTATCGGGATGATGGGCGAGCGGCTTATTTCGCCATGCCGGCCTTGTCCGACAGCAGCGGCATCTTCATCACCAAGGTCGCGACCTTCAAGGCCAGGCCCGTAGGCGATACCCTGCCATCGATCCATTCAACGGTGCTGGCGTTTTGCGCTCGCACGGGGCGCCATCTTGCAGCGCTGGACGGTGCCGTTGTCACCAACGTCAAGTGCGCCGCGGTCTCTTCGCTCGTCACGCAGGCTTGCACCCCTTCGCGCCCCCATATCCTGGCGCTGCTGGGAGCTGGCGTGCAGGCCAGGCAGCAGGTGTGGGCTGTCGCTTCCGCGCGCCAACTGGATGAAATTCGGATCTGGTCGCGGACCCCTGAGAGAGCTCGCGAATTCGCTGCTGGGATTGCGTCGGATTTCAATCTCCGCATGCCGGTGCGAGTAATGCCATCCATCGATGCCGCGATAGACGGGGCCACCATCCTGTCCACCACGACATCCAGCGCCAGCCCTCTTCACAGTTTCGATGGTTTACGTGATGACATCCACATCAACTGCATGGGTGCCCACACGCCTCTATCCCGTGAGCTGCCGATGACATTGCTCGGCGCTGCATCGCTAATTGTGGAAGATCGTGCCACAGCCGTGGCCGAGGCCGGTGAGATGCATGCGCGGGCGCTTCAGATCGAGCAACTGGACGGAGTGGCAGGCCTCGACAAGAGGCAGACCGTCTTTAGTTCAACCGGCCACGCGTTCTATGACATGGTCACCACAGCCTATCTGCTGGAACGTCTGGGCATCCAGTGAGGCTTCCGCATCCGTCCAAGGACATCCCGCCAGTCACACTACAACCACGCTCCATGCTTGCAGACGTCGGCTTCTTTGTATTGCGATCCCCACTGCTGGCCATCGACGAGGGAGCCCGATTGAGCGCCGCGCTGCATGCGCGGCCTATCGACTACGAGACGCTCTGCACCCATGAGGCCTTCCTCGAGGCCATCTGGCTCGCTAGCAAGCGACTCCATGGCCTGTTGACAACACGCCAGTTGCACACCATGGATGGGAGTGCCAAGGCACTGGAGAAATATCTGCTCCGCATGACGCATCGCACTACTCCCTTCGGCTTGTTCGCGGGCGTTTCAACAGGATCCATCGGCGACCATCTGGATCTGCAGATCCCGGCCATCGAGAGCTCCCGACGGGCTGTCAGGCTGGACAGTGGCTGCATATCGGACATCGAGCGACAGTTGCGGGCGAGCCCCGACGTTCGGGCGGTCGCGCACCTGCGCTGGAACGAGACGCTGATCCGCAGAGGAGATCAACATTGGCACTACGTCGCATCGTTGGACGAGTCGTTCCGGCGCGCCTACAGGACGCGGTGGATATCTAGCGGCAAGGCCTTGACGGTACTGCGGGAGCGTTTGGGGCCAATGTTTCGTCTTGCGGACCTTCGCCATCACGTCCTTGCGCTGCAGCCGGCGCTGTCGCCACCCGAACTGAACGCCTTGCTTGGCAGATTCCTTGAACAAGGCCTCGTGCTCGCCGATGTGAGTTGCCCGGTCACCGGAGAGAAGACGGTTGATCGGTTCATTCAGGACATCGAACATTTGGGCAGCGCGGGCAGCCGCGCCGCCCGTGCCCTTGAGATTGCGAGCGCCGCCTGCGCCCGGGCCTCGGTCCCATTGGCCTCCTCTGCATGGGCCGCCTACACCACAGCCACGAACGCGTTGCAAGAGGAAGTCTCGGCGGCGGCGCTGGCCAATCCCGTACAGGTTGACCTCATCAAGGATGCCCCCCGCCTCACGCTACCCGCCGACTTCATCTGCGACGTGGCGCGGGATCTTGAGGCTGTCGGGCGTGTCGTGCGCTCGCCCTCCGTATGGCTGGACCAATTCACCGAGCGGTTTTCAGCCAGGTACGGCCGCGAAGAGGTTCCCATGTTGGAGGCAATCGACCGGGATCTTGGTGTGGGCTTCGGATATCAGAACTACGGTGCCGATGCGCTGTTGGGTAACGCAGCCTTCCTTGAGAACGCCGACGAGACGCCACACCAGGCGCTCACCCTGGACCTGCTCAATCGCCGGCTGATCGGGGCTCTGGCCACGCGCCAAGTAGAGCCGGAAGGGGCCTTCGATTTGCCCGCGTCCTGGTTTTCTTCCTCCCTTCCATCGCACGCTGAGGAGACCGGACCGGCGTCGGCGGCCATCGTGGGCACGCTGGTTCGGTCCGATACCTCCGGTGCGCTGATGTTCCAGGTCCGGCAATCGGTGGGACCTACAGCTGCATCCTGGCTCGGCCGATTCTGCGAGAGCGATGCGAAGCTTATGCATCAGGTAACCCGCTTGACGCGACTCGAAGAGCAACAGGAGGCTGATGTACTCGTCGCCGACCTCCTGCACGCTCCCCCAGGGCGGGATCGGAACGTCATTGCTCATCCACATCTACGTGGCCACGAGCTGGTGTATGCCGCAAGATCGGGGCTTGACAATGACCGGGTGATCCCGGTCGACGACCTGACGCTGCGGGTGGTGAAGGGCCGTCTCGAGTTGCGCTCCCGGTGCCTACAGCGCCCGGTAGTGCCGCGACAGACCTGCGCGCACAACCCACGACGCCTACACCTGCCACCGATTTATCAGTTCCTCGGCCTGCTGGCGCGACGCGGCCCAGTGCTGCGCTTGCCCTCCTTCCAGCCCGCATTGACGTTGCTTGGCAAGTTGCCGCGGCTCACCTATCGCCATCTGATCCTGCAGCCAAGGGCATGGCACCTGGACGGCGAACGAACGTTCACCTTCCTTCAGGCTCTCGCCGACCAAGGCACGAAAGTCGCGGTCGAAATGCTGCGCCAGCAGCTTGAGCTGCCTCGCTACATCCGCCTTGGTGAGGGGGAAGCCACGCTGCAACTGGACCTCGCGCAACCAGTGCATGTTGAACTGCTGGTCGAAGCGCTGGCGTCGAAGGAACCTGTGACGTTGTACGAGACCTGCTCTCAGGACCAGGGTCTGGTGACGGATACGCAAGGGCAGGCCTATGCCAACGAGATCATTTTGCCCCTCATGATCAAACGGGCCGCTGAGACAAGTGCCTCAAGATATCCACTCGCGGCCTTGACGCCCCGCCTGCCCGCTGCCGCGCTGACACGGGTGCTCATGAATGCACGCCCCGCACCCGACAGTTCGACGGCCAAGCGCGCCGCACTGGCAGAGGAGCTGCCACAGCAGGTGCCGCCGACCGGGGACTGGCTGTATCTTGAGATCCCCTGCGGACGCGCACTCGCCAACCTTCTGCTCAGCCGCCACATCGCTCCGCTGCTGACGATGGGGCACCGGGCCGGCAGCGTAGAACGCTGGTACTTCATTCGCTACGACGAGGGCCGCCCGCATCTACGTCTGCGTCTGCAAGGCAACATGACGAGCCTGTTCACCGAGTGGCTGCCAGCGTTGCGGGAACGTCTGCACGACAGCGGCCATGTGATCGGATTCAGCATCGAGACCTACGAGCGAGAAATGGCTCGCTACGGTGGCCCGGTGGGAATGCAGTTCGCCGAGGCCTTGTTCTGCTGTGACAGCCAGATGTGCCTCGACTTCCTGTCGATCCAACCCGCAAGCATGACCAACCGGGTGCTCGTGGACTTCGGACTGGCATCACTGGACGCGCTCCTGCGCATGCTCGGCCTGAATCTCTCTGAGCAGTACCTGACCATGAACCGGGTCTGCGAGAAGTATTACAGGGAGTTCGGCATCACTGCGGAGCGAAAGCGCAGCCTGGACGCGAACTTCCGACGCCTGACTCGTGACTCTTCGGTGCTCGGCCGAATGGTGCAAGGGTCTGCCCTCTCCAGCTTGGACCCAATGTTGGCAACGGCCATCCGATCGCGAGAGTCCGCCCTGCTGACCGCGCTGGACACGGCAGGGCCTACGGTGATGGACTGGCACTTGGGAGGGCATGGTCGGCATACCGCTCCTGACTTCATTCATATGTCCTGCAATCGCCTATTTTCGGCCAATCGCCGTCTTCAGGAGCTCCAGTTGTGTGATCTCTTGCGGCGTGCCTACGAGTCGGGCTGTGCGAAGGAGGGTCCGTGATGAACAAGTGGTCGACCGATGTACTCCATATCGCCCATCAAATGGGCATCCTCGAACCCCACGAGTCACTCTTGGTCGGCACGCCGCAGATCGAAGAAGCGGAGCAGGAACGATTGGGGCGTGGCATCTCCAGCCTGCTGAGGCTGATCGCTGGGTTGCCCGCACGCTTTGGCGGCGATTTGATGGGCTATGGCAGACAATTGGGTTTTAGCGATCCTGCCCTTGACGTACTGCTGCAGTTCGGCCGAGATCTGTCGCCTGACGTCTTTGCGCGCGCGGACCTTGTACGGTCCGGAGAGCGGTGGCAGGTTCTGGAGCTGAACGTGGGCAGTTCCGTGGGAGGAATGTTCTACACCTCTCTCCCCCGGTTGGCGGGGTATCTCCAGCCACATGACGCGCTCCGCTCTTGGGCGGAGCGCATACACGCACGCTTCCTGGCGGACAGAACGCATGTGGCCATCGTGGAGGCACCTGAGATATTTGCCGGCCTGCGGCCTCAATTCGCTGCGCTCGCCCAGGAACTGGCCGCGGTATCGCGGGTGCGCTGCAGCGTTGTCTCCGCGGATCGACTGCATTGGAACGGCACCCAACTATCTACGGCGGGAGTACCGGTGGATTGCGTCTACCGCTTCTTCAACGAGCAGGATGTCCTGCGGTCCCCTTCGTTGTACCGCGGCCCACTGGCCGCGCTGAATGCGGGCGCCATCACTATGCCGATGGGCCCGCACTACAGCCTGATCAACAACAAGGGCGTCCTGGCGATGCTGTGGGATCTGTGTGAGCACGGCCAGCTATCAGCATCAGAGGAAGCGGTGATCCGGGAATGGCTGGCCCCCACGCTTTGGCTGAGCGTGCGCAACGTGGAGCGCATTGCGCGGGAGCGCGAGCAGTGGGTGCTCAAGCCTATCGACGGTGCCTGCGGGAGAGACGTGTGGTGTGGCGGGGAGATGAGCGACGCGGCCTGGAGGCAGCGCTTGAACGCAGTGCTCGCACTGGGCCGACGTCGCTTCGTGGCACAGCGTTTCGCTAGTCCGGAGCAAGCTGAGGTTGCGATCACCGGCCGCCACGGGGAGACCGTTGGCCACCAGTACAAGATCGTCTGGGGCGCTTACGTTTTCGGTGAGGACTATCTGGGACTCCTGGTCAGGGCCAAGCCCCCGGAAGGCACCGCCGTCATCAATCACGCCACCGGCGCCGTGGTGGGCCCGCTCGGACCGCCGCGGTCGGTCACGGAGCGCGGTTGACCTTGATGGCGCAACGACAGGCCGCTCATCGCCATCTTCAACGAGGGAGCACATGAAGTATTGGGATACAAGCATTTCACGCAAGGCCTACGACCTGGAGATCATCGAGCGGCACCGCTCGGTCGTGATTGGCGCGTCGTCGCCGCCCGTAGAACAATTCGACGAGGCGGGTGGCTTGGTGGCGCGCCTGCTTCGACTGATGTGCACCCTGCCGGGCCGCCGTTTTGACGGCGACATACGCAAGATGGCTCAGGCGGTGGGCTTCTCCGATGGCGCCGTTGCGGTGCTGGAACGGTTCGCGAGAGAGCCCCTGACCCACCAAGTGTTCTGCCGCGCTGACCTGTTGAGAGAGCGCGGCCGATGGCGCCTACTGGAGTTGAACATCGGTAGCCTCACCGGCGGCATGTGCGAGGCCTCGCTGCCCAGACTTGTCGGTCAAGTGCAAGGCAATGACGTACTTCGGCGCTGGGCTGAGCGCACCGTGGCGCAGCACGAGCTGATGGGGAAGCGGATCGCCTTCGTTGCGGATTCGAGCATCGTCGCGGAGATACAGCTGCCGCTGTCTGTGTACTCAGAGGAGTTCGCGCGCGCCGCGGGAGTACAGATTCCCATCCTCGGCGCCGGCTCGTTGTTTCCGCCTGGAGCGAACGCCTCCCAATTGACCTCGCCCGAAGTGATCTATTGCCGATTCAACGAGGATTTTGTCGTTCGCTCTCCCGATCAGTACGAGCCCCTTCTCACCGCGCTAGAAAGCGGCCAGGTGCGATGCCCCATGAGCCCGGTCTACAACGTGCTCGGCAACAAGGGCACCCTCGCTCTGCTCTGGGAGATGGCCCAGCAGGGCGATCTGTCCGACGATGAAGCACTACTGGTCGACGCCTTGATTCCACGCACCGTCTGGCTGACGCCCGCTTCCGCGGCCCTGGCGATCGAGCAAAGGGCCGACTACGTTCTCAAGCCAGTCGACGGTTTTGCTGGCAGGGACGTGGTTGCCGGGCGGGAAATGGGCGAGGTGGAGTGGCGCGAGCGAGTGCTGAAGTTAGCGCACAACCCGCGGGAGCGTTTTGTCCTGCAGCAGTATGTCGATACCGACATCGAGCAAGTGACCGTGGTCGATGAACAGGGCGCGATCGCGACGCACGCGGCTCGTGTCGTCTGGGGCTTGTACAACTTTGGAGATGAATATCTCGGCGGCTTCATACGGGCCAAGCCTCAGGATGCAACCGCCATCATCAATGGCGCCAGCGGGGCTGCTGCAGGCCCATTGCCGCGCCATTTGTGCGGGCAGGATCAGGAGTGAATGTCATGCTGACGACAGACGAAGCACGGATGCAACATATCGAGCGCACGTTCGATGCCGTGCGCGGATTGGTTGGGCTAACGGATGGCCATGTCGATGCGGGATGTGCAGCACTCGGGATGATCGCGCCCATGCTGAACGAAGGTTCCCGGCAGTGGACCCAGATCGCGGACTTGGCCCTTCCGACGGTGGTGCGACTGACCCGCTCAGCGGTCGTCGCGTTGGAGCCTCTGCCCACCTGGGAATCCTCGGCCATCCGCAACGCGCTCGACAAGTGCGATGGGGGCGGTCAGCCCGAGCAATCCAGGGTGCTGCAGGTGCTGGGACTAGGTGCCTTGATGCCGTTCGAGCTGACATTGGGGTTCGAAGCGCTTGGGAAGGCGAGCACCGTGCGCAGACTTCGGCACGCACTCGACCTCTACATGGCCTGCGCCATGGTGGGCTGACTCAAGGGTGCCAGGCCGCCATACGACGGGGAAGGCGGCGACAGATGCTATCGTTGGCCGGATCGACGCTTTCACGCTGAAATCATGTTTAGCTCTCGTCTAAGCAGCCAATTCTCCAAACTGGTTCAATACTTCAGCAGCGACCCCCGGAACTTCTCCAAATTCTGGCTTGCCACGACGGTATCGCAGTTCGGCGCGCAAGTGACCTTGCTCGCACTGCCTCTAATTGCCGCTCTGGACCTCTCTGCCACACCTCTGCAGGTTGGCATGCTGCTGTCGGCCCAGACTCTACCCGTCGCGCTCTTCAGTTTGCCGGCGGGGATCCTCGCCGACAGGACTTCGCGCAGCAGGATCTTGATGGCGAGCAATGGCGTGCGCGGTGTTCTGTTGCTGGCCGTCAGTGGCCTGGCTGGTATGGGCCTCCTCACCATGCCGCTGCTGTACGTGATCGGATTCTTGATCGGCACCTTGACAGTGTTTTACGATGTCACTTATTGGGCTCATCTGCCAGAACTTCTCCCAACGTCGCGCCTGATGGCCGGGAACAGCAAGCTTTCATTGAGCGCATCCGCGTCGGAGTCATTCGGCCCGGCACTCGCAGGTGCGCTGGTACAACTGCTGTCGGCCAAGATCGCGCTGTGCGTGGACGCCCTGTCGTTCTTTATCTCCAGTGCCTTGATGGGTGCCAGTGTCGGTGGTCCGCACGAAGCGATCGAGCGACCAATTCGCAAGAGTATCCGCCATGAATTGGCGCAGGGCTTCCGAGTACTGCTGACCGACCAGATACTGCGGTCACTCGCGCTGCGCGCTGCGCTCTGGAAGTTGATATTCAGCGCCATCGGTGCTGTCATGGTGCTGTATTTAAGCCAGCATCTAAGAATGACGCCAAGTGTCATCGGAATGGCGTTCTCATGTACCGGCATTGGCTACTTTGTCGGCACCATGGCGAATGGATTCTTTGCGCGTCGGCTCGGCATGGGTCCGGCGATTTTGTGGTCTATTGCTGCATGTGCATCAATGGGCGTATTGATTCCGCTCGTTCCGTCTTGGCATTTGCCGCTCCCTGTCGTGCTGAGTCTCTTGTTCTGCCTGATGACGGTGGTAGGTGTAACCGGAGCGATCTACAACATCAATCAATTGAGCATTCGCCAAGCAATGACACCTAGATCGCTGGCGGGACGGGTCAACGCGACGTTTCAACTGCTGACACGGGGGGCTATGCCCCTGGGTGCCTTGACCGGCGGATGGATGGGGAGTGCTATAGGGTTGGGAGCCACCATTCTGTTCGCGAGCCTCGCTGGGCTTCTGTTCGCTACGATTGGCCTGCTGTATTCCCCAGTGCGAAACTTGATGGTCTTGCCAGATCAGTTCTACGTCTAGTCTTACTGTGTCACTAAAATCGTGGCACGATACGTACCTCTTCATTCTTCAGATGAGGAACGATGGGTGCGAGCGAACGGTTTGACGAGTACATGGAGCACCTGGCGCAAGGTCTGGGGCATTCGGACCGCCATGCGGGGCTCAAGGGGTATTGCACCGGGCTGATGCTGCCGCTGTCGCGCAAGAGCGTGGAGCCGATGGCYGCGCGGGTGGATCCCGTGCATGCGAGCGCTCGGCATCAAGCGCTGCATCACTTCGTGGCCAAGGCTGAATGGTCCGATCGAGAGATGCTGCGCCGGGTCTGCCAATGGGTGGTGCCGCAGATGGACTTCAGCCAAGGCGGCTGGTGGATCATCGATGACACCGGGTTCCCGAAGAAGGGCAAGCACTCGGTGGGCGTGACCCGTCAGTACTGTGGGATGCTGGGCAAGCAGGACAACTGCCAGGTGGCGGTGAGCGTGTCGCTGGCTTGCGATCAAGGCAGTGTTCCGGTGGCGTGGCAGCTCTATGTGCCCGAGGACTGGGCCGCGGACCCGGTGCGACGGCAACGGGCCGGTGTGCCCGAGGAGTTGCGCTTCGCGACGAAGACGCAGATCGCGTTGGCGCAGTTGCGCGGCCTGCTGGAGGAAGGGGCTCCRCGCCACTGTGTGTTGGCCGATGCGGGTTATGGCGTTGACACGGCATTCCGCCAAGCGCTGAGCGACATGGGGCTGCTGTACGCCGTCGGCGTGACCTCCGCGGTCGTGGTCTGGCCTCCCGGCGTCGAGCCCTTGCCGCCGAAGCGCTATAGCGGCAAGGGACGCCCGCCGGTCATGCCACGGCGCACCGCTGCAATCCAACCCATGAGCGTCAAGGCRCTGGCCTTGTCCCTGCCGGARCAGGCGTTCCACACGATCAGTTGGCGYGAGGGCACCAACGAGCCGCTCAGCGGACGTTTCGCAGCACTGCGCGTGCGACACGCTGGAGGCAACGCCGGCAAGGCGAGGYTGCGTCCGCTGSAATGGCTGCTGATCGAGTGGCCGGCCCACGAGGCCGAGCCGAGCAAGTACGTCTTGTCCACATTGCCCGAGGACATTGCGCTCAACGAATTGGTCGGTGCCGCGCATCAGCGCTGGCGCATCGAGCGCGACTACCAGGATCTGAAACAGGACTTCGGGCTGGGGCACTACGAGGGCCGGGGCTGGCGCGGGTTCCATCACCATGCCAGCCTGAGCATCGCAGCCTACGG